>JAFYYJ010000039.1 GCA_017557605.1 Salinivirgaceae bacterium | reverse complement strand
TCAATGCCATATTGATATGAAAAAACTATTATCAACCCTGATGCTCATAGCGTTATCGGCTATTGTTACGACCGGTGCTATGGCGCAAAACTCATTTAGTTATCAATCTGTTATCCGCAACAACGGCGAGGTTGTCAGCAATCAGGATGTCGCGTTGCTAATCAGCATTTTGAACGGCAGCGATGTCTGCTACCAAGAGGTTCAGAAAGTGAAGACCAACGCCTACGGCAACATCAGCGTAAACGTTGGCGAGGGAGAGCCCAAAACCGGCAGCTTTGCGGCCATTCCGTGGGAGACAATGCAGATAATGATGCAGATTGAGGTCAGCACCGACGGTACCGAGAACTACGTGAATTTAGGGCAGATGCAGATTCAGCCTGTCCCCTACACCATGTATGCCGCCAGCACCACCACTGTCATTCAGCCTAAAGAGGCTACCGAGGACCCGATTTTTGAAGTGCGTGACAGCGAGGGCAACCTTATGTTCGCCGTTTACGAAACTGGTGTCAAAGTGTTTGTTGACCAGGGTTCAAAAGCCGCCAAAAGTAAATTCGCCGTGGCTGGAGTTACCGCAAATAAGGGCGAGAAAAATCTTCTGACCATCAACGCTGACGGAACAACGGTGTTTGTTGACGATGACAATAACGAAAACGCTAACACTGACGCTAACAAGGCGGCGAAAAGTCGTTTTGCTGTGGCAAGTCTTGAAAGCAAGGGGAGTGGGGAATTGCTGACTATCGATGGCTCAGGTTCAACAATTTACGTTGACAATGACGCTGATGGCAAGGCCGCAAAGAGTAAGTTTGCTGTAGCCGGGCACTCAGCCAAGGGCAAAAAATCAGGAAACAATTATACAATCGACAACAACAACTCGACCCTTTATGTCGATTTCAACAATGACGCATCAAAAGCCGCCTCACAAGTGCTGAGCATCGACGGCGGCAGCGCCACATTCTATATTGATGCTGACGATGACACTAAAGCCGCAAAAAGCTCATTCGCCGTGGCAGGCCGCTCGGCCGACAAATCGACACAGACCGCTTTTGTGGTTGACGGCAACGGAACGGTAATCTACATCGATGAGTGGGACAACGCTTCGAAAGCCGCAAAAAGCACCTTTGCCGTGTTTGGTCTGTCGGCACAAAAGGGCAACAACAACTTCTTTATAATCCACCGCGACAGCACCCGAATCTATGTGAACGACGTACCCGTGGTTGACACCACCGGCACCGAGCCCGGCTCTGCTCCGGTTGTTGCGCCGAGTCTGGCTTCGGCTTTCTCTGTTGTCGGTATGACGCAAAAGATTGATATGCTTGTGGTAAAAAAAGACTGCACTATCGTCAGAATGAACACCTACGTTGAGGAGGAGGTTCAGAACAGCACGGGCGTGGTTTTGAAAATTATCGACGACACCAAGCCTGACATCATCTACACAACAGGCCAAATTGTGGCAACTGCAATGCAACCCGAAGCCGATGCACCCGAATCTTTCAACATCACCTATGCTTACTATCAGAGCGACAAAGGCGAATATCTTCACTTGAAATATTCTGACAATGGCGATTATCAATATCGCAACTATTATCTGATAGACAACATGTTGTATGCTGACTCAATTGTTGCCAGTAGTGCAGCGACCAGCAATTTGATGCTAAGTGCGCCTGAACATTACTCTCTGCCAATGAAGAACGACACTTCGTTGCTGATGGTTTACGAGCGCACGATGCGCAACAACGGCTACTCGTCGTATCTTGAAGACGGACAGACAGCGTTCTATAACAGCAACGATGAGTTGGTTATGACAACCGAGCACAACGTGCTGATTGAGGTTGACGACACTTTGAACTTTACAAGCAATGCGTTGCGAAACATTCTTGTGCAAGGTTTGCATTTTCAGGATGGAGCACTATGTGAGGTGGGCGATTTGCTTGGCCTGAAGTTCAGCAATGGCCAGCTGTATGACAATACTGCGGCTTTCGACGGTTGCGACGAGGATGTGTTTGGTGATGAAAAAGAACAATCAAAGCTGACAACCTCACAAATAGAGGCGCGTTTGACCGCCCTGAAACGCGGCTTTGTTGTTACGGCGGTAGCAAACAATCCTGCTTTTGGCTCGGTGCAATTATCGCCTGCCAAAGAGCGGTACACTTACGGCGAAACCCTGACGCTGAATCCTGTTATCGATAAACACATTTTTACGGGCTGGACCGATGGCTGCGTTGATACTGTACGCACCTTCTACGTTCTGGGCGATGCATCTTACACGGCCATTTTTGAGGAGCCAGTTCTGTTTGTTAGCGGCGCCAACAATGCCAATGACGAAAACTACGGATTTTCAGCCGATAAGCCACTGGCTTCGATAGATGGCGCAATCGAAAAAATCAAACAGACAGCTATGCCCGGCCTCGATTGGACTATCAACATTGTCGGCACGCTGCAAGGCCCGCAAACGATTGAGGGTGAGGAAACTACAGAACCGGTGATTTATTATTACGGCCAAATATATAATGTTGAAAGAACTACACACACACTTAGTACCAACAGCATTACAATTAAAGGATATGGCGCAAATGCCACATTACTTGGCTTGTGGGATGGCGAGAATGAGCCGGAAAATTCGGATAAATACTCGGTTCTTACTATCAGTACCAATGATTCGATAATCATTGAGAATCTGACAATTACTGGTGGATATGGTAGCTCTGGCGGTGGAATTTGTGCAAATGACACAAAACTCACAATCGGTAAAGGCTGCAATATCACAAATAACGGGGCTGTGCATGGCGGTGGAATATATATAAGTAGAGGCAAATTAGTAGTGAACGGCGGCTCTATTACTTACAATAAAGCAGAAACATCGGCTGAATCATTTGTTGATGGTGGCGGTATATATGCGTGTGGCGTGTCGGATATTACTATAAACGATGGTGACATCAGCTATAATACTGGTGGTGATGGCGGTGGTATTTGCCTGAATAATGATAACAACTATGAAGTTTATATGATTAATGATACCGACTATGAATCCACAAAATCAACCGTCATAATCAATGGTGGTACTATCAGCCACAATGAAGCCACTTATTGTAAATTCTACAATTGCGCGGGTGGTGGAAGCGGCGGAGGTATTTATGTCAGTCAATATGCAACAGTTATTATGACTGGAGGCAGCATTACTGACAACGTGGCTACAGACAATAGTTATGATGAGGGTGGCGGCATATGTCTTTATTCTGCAAGTCTTATAATGACAGGTGGCGTAATAAGCGGAAATAGGGCTTCCAATGGTAATGGAGTGTATTTGGATTATGCATCGTTAGCCATGGGCGGAGGTGCGAAGATTGACGATGAAACTTGTTTGGAGAATACAACAATAACTGTCGCCAGCCCATTGACATCTGATATAGCAGCCGTAATAACACCATTGTACAACAGATATAATGATTATTATCAACGTTATACAGAAAATGAAATTCTTATAAAGCCTGATACCGTAAGCGATGAAGTATTCGCCTCAGCTATAAACAAGTTCGTTGTTACGCCAAAAGTTTCTAATGGCGACACCACTATGTATTATATTGGCGCTGACGCCAAACTGAAACCTTATACAGCAGTGCGTTTCCGCAACTGCGTGGGTGTTTATGCGCAATATTTCATGCCGGGACCCGGACAAACAGTTAAAAATCCTGGCACACCTCAACGTTATGAATACCAATATGATGGTGTAACATATAACTTCAAAGGATGGTATGTGATGAACGCAGAAAAAGAGTATGTGCCTTTCGATTTTGACACACCGGTATCTGACAACGATATTGAGATTATCGCTTTTTGGGATGCAGAGATTGTGGTTCCGGATAAAGAAGGAGCAAGAAGCAGTATTTATGACGCCACCAGTTTAATGAACGACTCGTATAGCGATTTCACCATATTGGTTGATGGAAAACTTACCGGTAATCAGATAATCTATAATTCATATAATATTAATCGTGTGAAATCCTTAAACATAGCCGGCAAAAACGGCTTGAATGATAAAGGCTTGCCTAAGGATACGATTGATGCAGGCGGTGACGGCATCGCTTTCTCAATCAACACCTCAACACCAATAACAATCAGCAATCTGATAATCACAGGCGGAAACAACGTGAGCGGCAACGCTTATAACAGCGGCAAAGGTGGTGGACTCTATATCGGCAGCAGCGCAAATGTCACACTCGATAGCGTACTTGTTGGAGACACTGTTACAACTGTAGCCAATGCAACAACTTATGCCAATAAAGCCAAAAACGGCGGCGGTGTTTATGTCGATGGTGGCACACTCACACTTAAAAAAGGCTCGGTCATTGGCCATAACTATGCTACGGAACATGGAGGTGGCATTTATGTTAATTCCGGAGGCAATTTATTTATCGAACCCGAATCTAAAATTGTGTATAACTACGGCCTGGATGAAGCAGGTGGTGTTTGGATAGAAGAAGGTGCCATGGCGGAAATGACCGGCGGCGAAATTAGTCACAACGCGGCATTGACGTTTGCCGGCGGCATTGAGATTATGGGCACTTTCACAATGAGTGGAGGAACAATTTCGTACAATGAAGTAACCGATTTCGTGGATGGTCAGGGTTATGCTGGTGGTGGTGCTTTTATTGGAGCTAATGGTGTCTTTAATATGCACGGCACAGCATCCATAATTTGCAACAAAACAAGAGGATGTCAAGGTGGCGCAGTTAAAGTTGCTCATGAAACGGGTACTTTCCGTATGACAGGTGGCATAATTCAGGGCAATACAGCCACTGAATGCGCTAATGGCGGTGGAGTCAGAGTGGAATCGTCAAACTTCCTTATTGGCGATAGCGCGTACATTGCAAGCGATAACGTTGTGCAGTTGATAGAGATTGATAATAATAATCCGGGGCATCCGTATAAAGTCAACATCATCAGTCAACTCACTAACGAGAATGTGGCAACCATTCTTCCAGAAAACTACATTGCAGACGAACAGGTACTTACTGCTGCAGAAGGAGTTTCGTTGGAAAGCAATGTTGACAAGTTTGCTATTACGCCACAAAACGGCTCTATACCATGGATTATTACTACTACAGGTTTTATTATAGATTTCATAGAAGCAGAATCCATTACAACAGATAACTATGGTTCTGTTGCAAAATTTACTGTTACAAGTGCCGAAGGAATGGATATTATTTCAACTCTTTCTGTAGACCATGATTTTTCAGGCAAAATCATTACCCTTGAAAACGATGTTACCCTCAACACAAGTTTTACTGCCATACGCAATTTCAAGGGAACCTTTAACGGAAACAACCATACTATTTCAGGATTGAACGGACAAGTCGCCTTGTTCAGTCAAGTAAACGGAGACGGCACGGTCAAAAACCTTACCGTAGAAGGCAACTCCACAATAGCTGGCATTGTATCATCTTTTACCAACGGACTTATTGAAGGGTGCACCAGCAGAGTTAATGTAACAGGAACAGAATCGTGTGTCGGTGGAATCGCAGGAATAATGGGGAACGGCAGTAGCCCGACAATTAGGAACTGTGTGAATGAAGGAACTATCACAAGTTCTAACGGATATCTTGGTGGAATTGCCGGAAGAGAAAACATTGCTGGCAGTATAATAGAATCATGCGTAAACAAAGGAACGGTAACTTATACGGGTAATTCTTATGTTTTTATAGGAGGAATTTGTGGAGATAGCTTTGGAATAATAAGAAACTGCATAAATGCAGCAAAAGTCAACGGTGGTAGTGCAAGCAGTGTCGGAGGAATAACGGGGACCACTCATTGCCCCGACGGATACGGCAATGGAATTATAAACTGCGCGAATATAGGCACTGTTAGCGGCAGTTATCGAGTCGGCGGAATTGCAGGTGACTGCGATATAAGCGGTTCTTTAAGATACGATGCTAATGTGTTTAACTGCTACAATGCGGGCGTGGTTACTGCTACAGAAACAAATGGTTCAAGAGGAGCAGTTGTAGGAGAAATACTTACCGGCGGAAGTGGAACATGCACTCTTACCCACAACTACTACAAATCTGGCACAGCAAGCGCAGGTGTTTATGGAAAAACGGACAGCGAATCAAATTCTACGGCTACTGTGCCAAGTACATCTGTCATGGATACATGGGTAAACAACAATAATTCAGAAAGCGTTTACAAAACATGGACAACAAAGGATGGAAACCCCGTTCCCAATGTGGGCTATGATTGGTAATTGTTTGGCACAACTTGAAGAATAATAGAACCACCCTCCGCGCACCACAATCCGCGGAGGGTGGTTTTTTTGTAGGTATAGTGTATGCACGTCTATTTATGCCACACAAAAAAAACAGCGCCCCAAGGAAACCCAGAGCGCCATTTTCATTCATTCAATCCTTCAATCCATCCATCAATCCTTCAGTGATTGTTAAAACAGCGTAAAAGCAGCCGTCAGGCCAGCCATAACGATTGAAACCATACTCATCAATTTGATAAGGATGTTCAACGACGGGCCCGAAGTATCTTTGAACGGGTCGCCAACGGTGTCGCCGACAACGGTTGCCTTGTGGCAGTCAGAGCCTTTGCCGCCGAAGTTGCCTTCCTCAACATATTTCTTCGCGTTATCCCAGGCACCGCCGGCATTGGCCATAAACACTGCCAGTACAAATCCGCAGCCCAGACCGCCAATGAGCAGGCCAAGAACACCACCCACGCCAAGAACTACACCGACAACTATCGGAACAATGATTGCCAGCAGCGACGGGAACAGCATCTCGTGTTGTGCGCCTTTGGTCGAAATCTCAACGCAACGGGCGTAATCGGGGTCGGCTTTGCCTTCCAGAATGCCCTTGATGGTGCTGAACTGACGGCGAACCTCCTCAACCATTTTCTGTGCGGCACGTCCCACGGCGTTCATTGTCAAGCCGCAGAACAGGAACGCCATCATTGCGCCAATGAAAACGCCCACCAGCACAATCGGGTTCATCAGGTTCACGTTGTAAGCCTCCATAAAGTCGATGAGTGTTGCCTTTGCAGCCTCAACGCCGTTAGGCAGAGTCTCGCCTACGCGGATAAGCGCCATCTTAATCTCCTCAACATATGAAGCCAACAGAGCCAAAGCCGTCAATGCGGCCGAGCCGATAGCAAATCCCTTGCCTGTGGCGGCTGTTGTGTTGCCCAGAGCGTCGAGAGCGTCGGTGCGCTTGCGAACTTCAGGCTCCAGACCGCTCATTTCGGCGTTACCGCCAGCGTTGTCGGCAATCGGGCCGTAAGCGTCGGTTGCAAGTGTGATGCCTAGTGTCGAGAGCATACCAACAGCCGCAATGCCGATGCCGTAAAGACCCATCGACAGGTTGGCTGCCGTGAACTCAACATTGAAGCCGTTGGCGCACAAGTACGAAAGAATGATAGCGGCACCCACAGTAACAACCGGAATAGCCGTCGAAATCATGCCCAAGCCCAAGCCTGAGATGATAACCGTTGCCGGACCAGTCTGCGAGCTTTCAGCCACCTTCTGTGTCGGCTTGTAAGTTTGCGATGTATAGTATTCGGTTGATTTACCGATGATTACGCCAGCCAACAGACCAACAACCACTGAGAACGAAATACCAACCCAGTTTTCGATTCCCAATGCCCACAAAATGAAGAACGTTGCGGCTGCAATCAGCACTGCGGCTGTGTTTGTGCCGCGGCTCAAGGCCGAAAGCAACTCCTTCATTCCGGCTTCTTCCTTCGTCTTGACAACAAAAATGCCGATGATAGACAGAACAACACCGAAGGCTGCAATCAGCGAAGGTGCCAAAACGGCTTTCAACTGCATTCCCTCAACGGCCGATGTCGCGAAAGCGGAAGCGCCAAGAGCCATTGTTGCCAAAATCGAGCCAGCGTACGACTCGTAAAGGTCGGCGCCCATACCAGCCACGTCACCAACGTTATCGCCCACGTTGTCGGCAATGGTAGCCGGGTTGCGCGGGTCGTCTTCAGGAATATTATATTCGGTTTTGCCCACAAGGTCAGCGCCAACGTCGGCAGCTTTGGTGTAGATACCGCCACCCACGCGGGCAAACAGAGCCTGCGTTGATGCACCCATGCCGAAGGTCAGCATTGTTGTGGTGATGATAATCAGGTGGTGTTCTTCAGGAATGAAATGGTTAAGAACCAGGAACCAAACCGAAATGTCGAGCAGAGCCAAGCCCACAACAACCAGACCCATAACGGCACCCGAACGGAAAGCCACTTTAAGGCCGCTGTTGAGTGAGCTGCGGGCTGCGTTGGCTGTACGTGCCGATGCGTAGGTTGCTGTCTTCATGCCGAAGAAACCGGCCAAGCCCGAGAAGAAACCGCCTGTCAAGAACGCGAACCAAACCCACGAGTTCTGCAGTCCGAAAATCGACATAGCTCCGAAAAGCACGGCCAGTACCACAAAGACGATAATCACCACCTTGTACTGCTGCTTCAGATAGGCCATCGCACCCTTGCGCACGTGAGCCGCAATCTGCTGCATAAGCTCGGTGCCCTCGCTTTCTTTCATCATCTGGCGGAAGAAGATGTAGGCGAAACTCAACGCCACAACCGATGCCGCCAAAACAACATAAATTAAATTCTCCATAATCCTAATAATTAAGGTTTTATACAATAAAATCGATGTTCCTGTCAGCCGTAAGGCCAAAACGGGAAACACAATTCTAAAGGTAGGAATATAAAGTGAAAGTTGCTGCGGTTTGGTGCAATTTTATTTGCCGCAGAATTGGAATTTGGAAAAAAAACACCCTCCGCGCAATACAATCCGGGGAGGGTGATTTTTTATATATCTGCAGTACCCCTGCCTCTTACTAATCTATACTTGTTTATCCAAACATCCATTGTAAATCGTCCATGTACCTTCGTAGGGTGTCACCTCAAACTTGTATTCATTCTGCGAGTAATTTCCTTCAAGCACTCTTGTTCCATTTACATAGCTTGAAGGTGTGAGGGTGATGGTTGCCGCATGGGTAATGTTGCTGTCGAAGGCTTGGATGATGTTAATTTTCTGATTTGCATTGAGATACACATCGTTATCAGCGGAAATCTGTGCGCTGCCGCCCATTTTGAATGTGCCGCTTTCATATAACACACCGCTGCCGCTTCCTCCTGTTTTTATTGTGTTATTTTTAATAATACCGCTTGTCATTGTGAAAGTGCCATTTTCAGCAATGCTCACACCTCCGCCATTATTGGCACCGGTGTTGCCACTGATTTCGCCGCCTGTCATTTCGAAGGTGGCATATCCACTCACACGGACACCGCCGCCATATTGTGATTGATATGTCGAACTGGTGTAACATTTATTATTGCTTATTGCACCACCCGACATTTCGAATGAATAGCTGCTACCACTTGTGGCTGCATAAGTGAAAACACCAGCACCATAACCATTTGCTCCATTATAAGCAATATTGCCACTGCTCATCTTGAAAGTGCTTGAATTGTACACACCACCGGCTTGTTCCGATGATGCATAGTTATAGTAAACGCCGCCAGTAAATTGATTATCGTCTGTGGCAACAGTATTCCCATCTATGTATCCGAGGTATAGGCTGCCACTTTCGTTATAAATACCACCTCCTTGCGAAGCATAGTTTGAGCAAACAGTTGTGCTGGAGGCAGCCTCCTGTTTTGTAGCATCACCTATTACCGCGCTGCCGTACATAAATAGTTTTCCGCCTTCAAGCAAATATGCACCGCCACCGTATTGCGTAGCATGGTTTCCAGTAACCCAAGCGCCATTTCCAAGACGGACAGTAGCTGTTCTGACAAAAAGACCTCCTCCTTTTGTGGCGTCTCCGCCAGTAATTTTAAGGTCTTGTATTTCCATTGTGCGGCTTCCGCTACTCGTTGTAATAACGGAGCCAGTTGTGCCATTCGCATTCAGCACATCGTTAGTGTTGTCACCATTAGCACCTTTTATAAAAAGCATCGGACCATTGGAACTGCTTGTAAACCGTGCGTTTTCTCCTGTAAGCTCGCCATCAACCATAATTGTATATTCAAGAGTTCTATCAGCTATCAAATTCATGGCTTGGCTCATGCTTGCCAATGGGTTAGACATTGTTCCTATAGCAGTGGAAGAACCATCAGGTTCGCCGCTGCATGTTTTTCTTTTGCTTTCATCGGCTGAGGCAACATATATTGGGGAGTTGATGATGCCTATATTGTTATAGGTGGTGATTCCTATTTCTTTGCTTTCGACAACGCTAATGGTAAAGTCGGGGTTCGACATTGCAAAACGTTTTGCAATGTCGGTAGTAATGCCACCTGTGAGGTTGCTGCCACCATTAAGAACGCCCATTCCACGATGCCAGTTGCTTGGTGTGATTGTAGCCACAATATCCGTTCCTTCAAGTTCCCCATCAACAGTCACAGAATTGAATTTACCCTCATTATAATAAAGAGCAACATCGTTTTTACCGGCACCTTCAACGCCATCCACGCCAAAAGGAATCTTTGCTGTGCCACTCATTGTAAGTGAACCATAAGAACCATAATAAAACGCACCACCCGAAGATGCAGTATTTTCGCTGATAGTGCCGCCCGACATGGCCAGCGTTCTATTTGAATATACTCCACCGCCTAATTCTGCTGAGTTTCCACTTATTGTTCCGTTGCTCATTTTTATGGCATTTGAGCCATTATAGTACAAACCTCCACCTTCAGAGGCTGCTTGATTTCCACTTATTGTTCCTCCATCGATAATTATCTCTTTAACGCTAATGTTTTCCGCATAAATACCACCACCATTTTGTGCTTTATTTCCAGAGATTAAGCCGCCTCGCATGATGAATTTGCCGGTAATCATATCAATACCTCCACCATTAGTACTAAGCGACCCATTGTTGCAGATTTTGCCACCATTCATAATAACGGTGTCAGCACTAAAGACACCGTGTTGCGTGTTATCTGTTATTTCGACACCGTTTTCTATTGTAAGTACACGACAACCAGCATATATGCCGCAACTTGCGTATTGCCCGCCATCTATTTTTAGATTTTTTATCGTAACAGGGGTAGTAGTAGATATTTTTAGAAGATTAATATCGTCTGTTGATTCGGATTCAATACTTCCGTTGTTTTCTCCATTGATGGTGATTGATAGAGCTTGCACTGTTGATGGAATTTCTTGAGTACCAACAAGTTTTCCGTCAATCATAATGGTATAGTCGGTTTCTGCATCATTCATTAACATCAATGCTTTGCCGATTGATGCAAAGGGGTGCGCTGCCGAGCCAGTGCCTTCGGTGTCACTACCAGGATATGTGCCGCCTTTAACGTGGAGCGAGGTTAGTTTAGTCGGCTTGGCGTAGAGTGTAACCCCACCTGTCAAAGGTTGACTGAAATCGTACTTGTGCTCCTCGCTGAAATCGCTGTTGAAGTACCATTCGATTTCATAGCCGGGTTTGTAAATGGCCGGTTTGGGCAGATAGTAGCCTTTCCACAATGTCTGTGAGGCTATTGTTGTGTCGAGAGCGCTTGTTTGGTAGTTGACAGTGCACGACTCATCAGAAACCACAGTGCGCACCACGCGGAAACCGCTTCGGCTGTCTACATATGTTGGTGCATTACTTTGACGATTACCAACCTCACAGTATACACTCGATGTGCCATACCAGCCACCACGTTCACAATGATGATTGGCATTAGCGGATTCGGGGCCGGTGGCTGGTGTTGTGGAAGTAATACTATTGTAGTAATCCCAGCACCACTCCCAAACGTTGCCGCTCATATCGTAGATGCCGAGGTTGTTGGCTTTCTGAGTTGTTTTTACTTCGTGTGTTGTTCCTCCGCTGTTGTTACTATTCCAAGCAACTTCGTCCAAATTATTGCTGCCGCTGTACGGGTAGCTGTCCCAATTTGAGCCACCGCGTGCCAGATACTCCCATTCGGCCTCTGTGGGCAAGCGGTAGCCGTTGGCCTCAAAATTGCAGGTTACGGTTGCCGGATTGGTGTTGTTATCGATTGTGTAGCACTGTGTAAGATTTTCAGCAGTGCTTCGACTATTGCAATAATAAATAGCATCCAACCAACTTACTTTCTCAACCGGATAGTTGTCACCTGACTTGTTGTTGCTCGGGTTTGTGCCCATAACCGCCACGTACTCACCTTGAGTAACCTCATGGTCGCAGGCTAACAGATTCTGAATGGCTATCTCGCGGTTGGCGATAAAGACGAGTGAGTTGGCGACAGCGTCCGTGCTATTGAAATATGTGCCAGGCACTGATACAAAGCCTTTTTGCAATAACTTTCCTTCAGGAGTTATTTTCCATTCTGTAGTGTATCCATTAATCACTTGAGGTGTTACTTCAAACTTTTGATACTCATCCGCAATAGTGGTTGGAGAAATTGGTACGGCTATCCATCCTTCTTCGTCGTCATAATATTCGTAAGTTGCCAAATTCAAATTGAGAACCTCTTTTTCTGTGTAGTTTGATGGTGTAATGGTTGCGCCCGCATTATCAGTCATAGCACCGGCAATGCTGATTTTAGTGTTACCAGCCAAATAAACATCGTTGTCAGTGGCAACTTTTGCGCTGTCGCTAATATTAAAAGTACAATCGAATTCGCCAGAACCAACATAAACACCTTTGCCGTTACCCAAAGCATTATTTGTGTTGATGATACCGCCCGACATTGTAATACTTGGAGTGGCATTGTTGCCACCACCATATGCATCTTGTGTTTGTAGATAAACACCACCACCATCATTATTAGCAGAGTTGAAGGTAATGTTTCCGTTGCCCACCTCTACTGAACCTCCACGAGTACTGCCGTTAATGTGTCCTACTGCCGCGTACACACCTCCGCCACAATTCGTAGCATAGTTATAATAAATTCCACCGGCGAGAGGTACTGCTTTAATATTCCAACCATCAGGCTCAGAGCCCAAAAACAAACGACCAACACCATCAGATTGGGTGCCGACATAAACTCCGCCGCCTTGAGGGGCTGTATTAGAGTGACTGTCAGCCGTAGCAACTGCGGTTGCGCTTGCATTGCCCACAACTGCATCGCCGCTCATATACATTCTCGAACCAGCGTCTATAAAAACGCCGCCACCGTATTCCATGGCTGTGTTATTTTCGATGGTTCCTCCAGTCATTATGAATGTGGCTCCATAAAGACAAACACCTCCACCATGGTTAGCAACATTATTGCTGATAATGCCGTCTGTCATTGTAAGTGTGCCTTTTGCACAAATACCGCCACCTATTTTCCATGCATCTCCATAACTGGTTCCAGCATACGCAGCATTGCCTGTTATTACAGCACCTTCGGCAATGGTTACGTTAGCATCATTGTAGTTCATATATATGCCACCACCATTCACTGCATATCCTCCTGTTATTTTTAGATTCTTGATAATAATCGGCACCTCTGTTCTTATTGTAAGAGCAGGCGCTGGGTCGATTGGATTGCTGTTTATCCATTGGGAAGAATTTTCATCATAATGCCAACCAAGATTAATCTCTTCTTGTCCGCTTTTGCTTTGCAATGTTATAGAATGTAATTTGTAGTCGTGGTCCAAATATTCATAAGAAGAATGTGTCCACTGGTCCCAATTAGTTCCAAAGACCGCAGAAATGATTTGTGGTTTGCTGATATTGCTTGCCACATTGATTGTGTAGGCGCAATAGGGGTCCATCAGCTTGACGGCCTCAGCAAATGTTTGAATAGCGCCTTCGGTTTCCGAAACCTCGATGGTCTCCTCCCAGATGCCCACAATAGTAGTGTTTTCTTCCAGCACATCGGTGGTTTTAAATTCCACAAGATGTTCTTCTGGGCCACTGTATGTATCTTCATAATAAATTCTATACCAACCCAAGAAATCGCCGGTGGTTGAATTTGGGTTCGGATTTAACGACTTCTTGTCAACCGTCGGAATGTCTTCTGCACTAACAGATTCTCCATTGACAATCAGTAGCTCACCGCAAGTGTTGGTATGCTGAACTGTATCTTTATCAATATAATACCACACAAAATCCACTTTAATGTTTTTTCCTAACCTGCCATCTTTTTTTATTTGGTAATATGTGTATTGCTCACTCCATTCTTCATAATCCGGCGTAACGGCAAACTTGTTATAGTTTGCCTCGAGCAATCCATCAACCTCACTCATAACCGCACTTAGACCGTTATTATAATATTCATAATAATACAACGTGATTGTTGCCACAGGGGCGGGAGAGGTAAGGTTGCTTGTAATATTTATAGCGCCATAGTCTGAATCATATTCGAGATACACATCATTCTTGCCTCGGCCCGTTTCAAAATTTGATTCATTATTATCATTAATTACCATAGCTCCTGACGGTATATAGGCAGAACCGCCCATGCTAAACTTAGACTGACTGCCCGCATAAATGGCTCCACCATCTTCTTCGGCAATATTATCGCTGATAGTGCCACCATTCATTGTAACAATACTTTCATAAATATAGATGCCGCCTCCATAACTGGCTTTGTTGCGAGTTATTATAACCTTGTCACCTATAGTAACATCACAATCGGAATCAATATAGATGCCGCCTCCATTATAAGAATAGCCACCTGTTATAGTAATGCTGTCAATGGTTATCGGAACATTAGTGTTGATAGTAAGAACCGTGTATTCGGTTGTAAGAACATCAGAGCCATTCCATGGACCTTGCAATGTGGCGTTTGTTCCTTTCTCGCCTGTAAGTGTAATGCTGCTGGCGTTAATAGGATAAACTGTTTGGTAAGTACCGTCCACTTCTATTTCCGTCTCATCTCCAGCAATTTCCTGCTCATCGGTTAGTTTACCAATAACACTAATCTTCCAGGCAAGTGTTTCCGGCCATTCATTTATAAGCTCAACGGCCTTGGCAATAGAGGGCAACGGATTTTCGGTTGTCAAACCGTTGTTATCTTCGCTTGAACTAGCTTCCACATAAAGAGTAGGAGTGTTAAACAACGCATTTAGCTCAATGTCTTCAATTACAGCAAATTGGAGTTCGGTTTCGGTGTTGTCGTTGCTCCAAGCAATGAATATATTGCCTGGACTTGGAATAGCTTTTATGCTGATAGTCGAACCATACTGATAGTTGCCATTCTCCAATTTCTCACCAGTAATCTCGATTCTGCCTAATTTGTCGTTATTTGCCGATACATTCACAGCAAAGCCGTTCTTTAAGGCGGCAAGATGAGCCTCTATCTCCGTAACCGTAAGTTTGTTAAGTTCTTTTTCATCGCCAAACACATCCTCATCGCAATTATCGAAATCTGTCGCATTGTCATACAGTTGGCCATTGCTGAAATTCAGGCCAAGCAAATCGCCCACCTCACATGGTGCTCCATCCTGAAAATGCAAACCCTCTACAAGAATGTTTCGCAATACATTGCTTGTAAAGTTCAAAGTGTCGTCAACCTCTATAAGTACGTTGTGTTCGGTTGTCATAACCAACTCATCGTTGCTGTTATAGAACGCTGTCTGTCCGTCCTCAAGATACGACGAGTAGCCGTTGTTGCGCATCGTGCGCTCGTAAACCATCAGCAACGAAGTGTCGTTCTTCATTGGCAGAGAGTAATGTTCAGGCGCACTTAACATCAAACTGCCGGCATCGACACTGTTGGCAACAATTGAATCAGCATACAACATGTTGTCTATCAGATAATAGTTGCGGTACTGATAGTTGCCATTGTCAGAATATTTCAAGTGAAGATACTCGCCTTTGTCGCTTTGATAGTATGCGTAGGTGATGTTGAACGATTCGGGAGCGTCTGCTTCGGGTTGCATGGCGCTTGCCACAATCTGACCTGTTGTGTAGATGATGTCAGGTTTGGTGTCGTCGATAATCTTTTGAACCACGCCCGTGCTGTTCTGCATTTCCTCTTCAACGTATGTGTTCATTCTGACGATGGTGCAGTCTTTTTTAACCACAAGCATGTCTGTTTTTTGTGTCATGCCGACAACGGCGAAAGCCGAAGCCAGACTTGGCGTAACAACCGGAACGGTACCTGGTTCGGTGCCGGCAGTGTCAACCACAGGTTCATCGTTCACATAGATTCGGGTGCTGTCGCGGTTGATTATAAAGAAGTTGTTGTTGCCTTTGTTAGTTGAGCGGCCAGCCACAGCGAATGTGCTTTTAGCGGCTTTTGAGTCGTCGTCAAACTCGTCGATGTAGATGAGTGTTCCGCTGCCGTCAACCACAAATGCTGTCTGTGCATCTTTGGCGCCACGTCCGGCTACGGCAAAACGGCTCTTGGCAGCTTTAGTGTTATCGTTGTCGTCAACATCGATATAGAATGTTGCCTGGTCGCCGTCGATGGTCAAAGCATCCCCGGCACCTTTAGCGCTGCGTCCTGCCACGGCAAAGCGGCTCTTAGCGGCCTTGTCCGAGGTGTTGAAATCGACATAAACTGTTGAGCCGTCGCCATCGATAGTAAACAGATTTTCAGACTTTTTCGCGCTGCGGCCAGCCACTGCGAATCTGCTTTTAGCGGCTTTAGTTTTTTTGTCAGCGTTTTTGTTATCGTCATTGTCAACATAGATAGTTGAGCCCGAGCCATCGATTGCGATTATGTTTTTATCGCCTTTTGCTGAACGACCAGCAACCGCAAAACGGCTTTTCGCAGCCTTAGTGTTTTCGTTATTGTCAACATATACGGTTGCTCCAGCGTTGTCGACAGTAAGAAGGTTGTCACCTTTGGCTGAACGTCCGGCAACCGCAAATTTGCTTTTAGCCGCCTTACCATTTTGGTCATCGTCAACGTAAAGGGTTGAACCTGAGCCGTCGATAGTGATTATATTGTTGTCACCTTTTGCTGAGCGCCCGGCAACGGCAAATTTGCTTTTTGCAGCTTTAGTGTTATCGTCTTCGTTATCGTCGACATAAACCGTTGTGCCAGCGGCATCTATGGTAAGCAAATCCTCATCGTCCTTGCTTACAGAACGTCCTGCAACAGCAAACTTGCTTTTTGCGGCTTTTGAGCCTTCCTGGTCAACAAACACCTTAACGCCAGTCTCATATACGGCGAACATCAAATTACCCTCGCTGTCGCGCACTTCAAAAATCGGGTCTTCGGTAGCCTCTTTCGGCTGAATAACAGTGGTGGTGCGGGCTGCGTACATGGTGTATGGTACAGGCTGAATCTGCATCTGTCCTAAGTTCACGTAGTTTTCGGTACCGTCGGTGCTGACTTCAATCTGCATCATAATCTGCATTGTCTCCCACGGAATGGCCGCAAAGCTGCCGGTTTTGGGCTCGCCCTCGCCAACGCTAATGCTGATGTTGCCATAGGCGTTGGTCTTCACTTTCTGAACCTCCTGGTAGCAGACATCGCTGCCGCTCAATATGCTGATTAGCAATGCAACATCCTGGTTGCTGACAACCTCGCCGTTGTTGCGGATAACAGATTGATAACTGAATGAGTTTTGCGCTAATGAAACGGCGGAAACTAATGCCGAACATGCTATGAGCATCAGACTCAAAAGGACTTTTTTCATATCGTATTGTATTAATTCACAAATATTTAATTCATAACCGAGGGCTCTCATGAAAACAGCATGAGAATCTTGCAATGATACATCATTTTGAATTGAATTACAAAGGGAAAATATAAGGCGTTAGGGTAGTGAATTGAATATTTATTGCCCGCATCAGAATAGGTCATAATCATAGTTTGTACCAACAAAAAAAGGCCGCTCCATAGAGCAGCCTTTTTCAGTATTGATTATTTAAATCAATGGTTCTTCAAGTTCCATTTTGAGTTGTCACTCTTCATATCGAACTTGCCAAGGCCAACGGTGCTGTCGCCTGTCGAGATAAGGACAACCTCACCTTCAACGCCCGGAGCCTGCTTCGGCATCAGACGGTAAGTGCCGTCGGTCAGTTGCTCAATACGCCATTGCTGTGTTTCTGCGCCGGTGTATTCCGATGCAATCACCTCGTAGTTTGCAGCTGCGGTAAGAGCGCGGTTGGTGCCCTCAATCACAATCTTGCAATATGAACCGCCAAGGAAGCCTTCCTTCTCAGGAAGAGCCACAATGCTCCATTTCTGGTGCGGACGGGTCATATAGTCGCCTGCGCGGACAGCAACGTCGCCAGCAGGCCAAGTTGATTGAACATCCTCAAGTTTCTGCGAAGCAACAGGCTTGATAGGTGTGGTGTCGTTGCGGCCGAACCATCCTCTCATTGCCATTGGCATACGAACAAAGTCAACAGCCAGCTCAAGAGCATAACCGCGACGCTCCGACTCAATCTCGTAAACACCGTCTTTCAACAACTCGCCTGCATACGGCCAGTCGTTCTTCCAAAGCAGCGGACGGATAGCCAGCGTGCTGCGGCCACCAAAGTCAAGGTCGGCCTCAAAGTGGCACGACATCTTCTCAACGCCCTCTTCAACAATGAAGCGTCCGAAGTGACCAGGACCCATCACGCGGTCGTGAGCGGCAATCACCATCTTGCCACCGCCTTGCAGCATGTCGCGGCCCATATTGTCGACATAAGGACCAGTCACCTTGCGCGAACGTCCTACAACGATGTTGTAAGTTGAGTTTGCACCATCGCAGCAAGTTCCATGAGTACCAAGCAGATAGTACCAACCATTGTTATACATCAGGGCTGAAGCCTCGCAGTCGATAGCGATGTTGATAGCCTCGTTGCCTTCAACGCGTTTTCCGGTTTTGGGGTCAAGCTCCACCAGACGGATGAATCCGAAATAGGTACCGTATGACAGCCACAGACGGCCATCGGTCGGGTCAAGAAGCAGACCTGCGTCGATTGCGTCGCAATCCTCGTCATATTCCGACGATGCAACCTCAATCTCCTCGCTGAACTTAAAGTCAGGCGATTTCGGGTCGAGAGTTTTGTTCCACATTGTTACAACCTTGCCAGCGTGACCGCCGCCAAGACCGCCGCCTGTTTTGCTGTAGGCAATCAGATAACGGTCACCGATTTTGAGAGCATCGGGAGCCGCACCGCCGCCCGGGCGCTCTGCACCACCGTTCCAAGTCCAGCCGTCCTCTGAGATAAGGCCGCCGCCACCAGTTCCGAAAGTGTAGTATTTGCCGTCGCACTCCATAATCGTCGACGGGTCGTGGATGAAAGGTTTGCCAATCTGTGCATTTGCATCTTTAGCTACAAGTGCAACTGCCAAGGCACAAACGCCTAATGTTATTGTCGATTTCATATTATATCTCATTTTGATTATCAATTACTTGTTGCTGATTGTGATGTTTTTGACGGGTTGGTTGTTCTCATCAAGGAAGCGTACGCAGAAGTCGCTCATACCCGGACCGTTGATAACGGCGCCACGCAGAATGTTCTTGCCTTTCTTAAGAGTGATGATTGACGAAACGCAGTCGTCAACAACCATACGGCGGTCGCCTGAAAGAAGAAGCACTTCCTTGCCGTCAAGCCACCACATTGAAGCTGAGTTAGAGCCGACAGCCAGACGAACGTTCATATCCTCTTCGCAGTTGACAACTGTAACAGCCCAGAAGATAACTCCGTAACGTTGTTTTTCGCGAGTAGTAGCAAAACGGAACAATTTGACATTGTACAATTTGCTATCAAGGAAGTACCATTGTAATGTCTCTTCCTCAAATATTGGTTTCTGGTCCGGGGGCGGCATCATTGGGCGACCGGCTTGCAGATTTACAGGCGGTTGTTTTTCCACAGTAACTTTCATTTTCTGTCCGTCTTTAGGCAGAATAGTAAGTTGGTTAGGGAAATACTCTTTTGCAAACACTTCGCGCAAGTAGCTGTCGGTAAAGACAGTATTGCTGCGGTTAGGCTTGCTGATTGGGTCGAGCAAAGTCCAGCGGCGGATAAAGCCCTGGTCGTCGGGCTTGGCAACCTCCTTTGCATCGGCTTTTGTAAAGTAATCCTCAAATTTCAGCGAGCTTTTTGGAACCTCTCCGTTTGGCATTTGCATAGGCTGAGCCATAAGCGAGACTGCCGAAAAGAAAACCGCTGACAACAAAATTGTGCTTTTTAAACTTCTCATAAAAAACGGTTTTTAAAGATTAGTAATTATTTGTTTGTATATAAATGTTTTACTTAAAGAACAACTGCAACGTTTCTGCAAGATAGTCGCGGGCGTTCATCCAGGTGTGGCCGCCTTCGGTTTCTTTGTAATCGTATTTAATGCCTTTGGCGTCGAAATACTCGCGGTGGGTTTTCACGTGCTCATAAAGGAAATCGTCCTTGCCAACGCCGTACCACAGCACCTTGAAGTTCTTCTGCATATTCTCTTTGGTGAGAAGGTCGGGGAAGCATTTATCCATAGCCTCGGGAATCAGATAGGAACTGTACGAAGCCATATTGGCAAATTTGTCGGGATTGCTGAAGGCAGTGAACTGCGACTGTCCGCCACCGCGAGAGAAGCCAGCAATGGCGCGGTTTTCGCGGTCATTCAGGGTGCGGAAGTTCTTCTCAACAAACGGCATAATCTCGCCCGTCATCACGCGGGCAAACTGCTCGTACATCCCGACGGCTTCCATTGTGGCGGGATTTGGTGTGCCGTGCAGCATATTGCCGTAAGGCAGAACCACAATCATTGGAACGGCCTTGCCCTCGGCAATCAGGTTGTCGAGAATGGTGTTGAATTTGCCAACCTTGAACCAAGTTTCCTCGGTGTCGGTGGTGCCGCTGACAAGGTAGAATACAGGATATTTCTTATCGGGATTCTGCTCGTATTCGGCAGGTGTATAGACGATTAGCGGACGGTAAACACCCAACTCATCCGATTTGTAGTTCATATAGGTAACGCGTCCGTGCGGAACATCCTTCACGGTGTAAAGCATCGCATTGTCAGGCACTTCG
>JAFYYJ010000038.1 GCA_017557605.1 Salinivirgaceae bacterium | reverse complement strand
CGCACATCGATTAAAAAATACAATTATGATAACATTCATTGTTTCAGTTCTTGCCCTTGTTTTGGGCTATTTGTTCTACGGGGCATTTGTTGAGCGTGTGTTCGGTGTCGACGGCAACCGTCAGACGCCCGCCTACACTCGTCAGGACGGTGTCGATTACATTCCGATGCCGCTTTGGAAAGTTTTTTTGATTCAGTTTCTGAATATCGCCGGTACGGGACCAATCTTCGGTGCCATTGGCGGCATTTTATTTGGCCCTGCGGCTTACTTGTGGATTGTGTTGGGCTGCATTTTCGGCGGCGCGGTTCACGATTTTATGTCGGGAATGATTTCGCTACGCAAAGACGGTGCGTCGCTGCCTGAGATTGTGGGTGACGAACTGGGCTTGGGTGTGCGTCAGGTTATGCGCGTATTCTCGCTTTTGCTGATGGTGATGGTGGGTGCCGTGTTTGTAACCACGCCTGCAGGTCTGCTCGAAGGGCTGACACCGACAGCGGGCTTCATCGGCAGCAAGACGTTCTGGTGCATCATCATCTTCTGCTATTATATGATGGCCACTCTGCTGCCTATCGATACGCTCATTGGCAAGATTTATCCTGTGTTCGGACTTGCTCTGCTCATTATGGCGGCAGGCGTGTTCATTGGCATTTTCACTCATAGCGGTTCGATGCCTGAGATTACCGAAGCATTCCATACTCATCATCCTAAAGGATTGAGTATCTTTCCATTCCTGTTCATAACCATTGCCTGCGGCGCAATCAGCGGATTCCACGCCACGCAAAGTCCGATGATGGCCCGCTGCCTGAAAAACGAGCGCTACGGCCGCATCGCCTTCTACGGCGCAATGATTACTGAAGGTTTTGTGGCATTGATTTGGGCCGCCGCCGCAATCAAATACGCTGGCGGTACATCGGAAGGACTTGCACTCAAAATGAACGGCAATCCTGCCAACATTGTCAACTTTATCTGCAACGACTGGATGGGCCGCATTGGCGCCATTCTGGCCATTCTGGGTGTTGTGGCTGCGCCAATCACATCGGGCGACACCGCACTGCGTTCTGCACGACTGATAACTGCTGATTTTCTGCATTTTCCGCAGAATACCATACCAAAACGACTGGCTGTTTCGGTGCCAATCTTCGCCATTTCGGCAGTGCTTATGCTCATCGATTTTGCCGTGCTTTGGCGCTACTTCGGATGGTTCAACCAAACGTTGTCAATCTTCACTTTGTGGGCCATCACAGCCTATCTGTACCGCAACGGTCACCGTTATATCATAACGCTCATTCCTGCCATATTTATGACATCGGTTTGCAGCACATATATATTATTGGCGCCCGAAGGATTCTCGCTGCCGCCCGTGTGGGGCTACTCAATCGGCCTTGTGTTCACGGTTGTGCTGTCGGTTGTGGCGATTAGATATATTGTTAAAACGAAAACTAAAAACTAAAACAGAAACGATTTTTCGCGAATGGTGGTTGCAATTAGCGGAAATCTCTATATTTGGACACTAATTTTTAAAGATTAAACAGATTTATATGAAGACAAATTCAATTATCGCCTGTGCAATTGCAGTAGTTGCAATGGGCTTTCTCTCAACAAGTTGTGCAAATCAAAATCAAAACAGAGTTGCCGTAGCAAACGATTCTACAAGCGTTGGAGCGTGCGACATCGCCTTTATCGATGTTGACTCAATTATTGTGAACTACAAACTCTCGATTGAGCTGAACGACGCTATTATGAAAAAGTACTCCAATATGCAGACCAAGCTCGAGCGTGACGCAAAAGCTCTGCAGAAAGATATCGAGACTTTCCAAGACAAGGTGCAGAAGGGTATTTTTGTAACCGCACAACGCGCCGAGGAAGAGCAACAACGTCTGGTAATGCGCCAACAGGAATTCGAAAGACTTCAGAACGAATATTCGAACCAACTGGCTGTTGAGCAACAGAATATGAACGCCCAATTGTTCGAGAAAATCTCGGCTTACGTTACAAAGTACAACACTCCTGAGCGTTACAAATTCATTCTCACCCGCACCATTGGTGGCAGCATGTGGTACGCAAACGAGTCGTACAACATCACCAACGACATCATCAAAGGTCTGAACGAAGAATACGATTCTAACAAAAAGTAATTTTTAAAAGTTAAACATTTATTTGGGAACTGCCGGGCAGTAATGTCCGGCAGTTTTTGTTTATGGTTGCAAAAAAACGTTTTCCTTCTATCGAAAATTCTTATCTTTCAACGCGAAACGCTAACATAAAACTTTAAAAACTTATGGTTAATTGGGGAATAATCGGGACTGGCTGGATAGCCGAGAAAATGGCAGACGATTTTCGCCGTGTAAAAGGTGCAAGAATAGTGGCTGTAGCCGCACGTGAACTGTCAAGGGCGCAAGCGTTTGCCACACGCTTCGGCATAAGCCGCGCCTATGGCAGCTATGAACAACTGGCCGACGACGCCAATGTTGACATTGTATACATAGCCACACCCCACAATTTCCATTTGGAGCACACCATGCTCTGCCTGAAACACGACAAGCATGTACTGTGCGAGAAGCCCGCAACCGTGAATGCAGCAGAGTTTGCCGTGATGCGTGCCGAAGCCGAACGCCGCCGGTTATTTCTAATGGAAGCCTTTTGGACCAATTTCTTGCCCACAACACAGAAAGCGCTTGAGTGGGTGCGTTCAGGCGTATTGGGGCGTATTGAGCTCATTCAGGCCAATCTGGGTTTTGTTATGCGCAACGACCCGCAAGGGCGCTTCTTCAATCCAAATCTGGCAGCCGGCTCGCTACTCGACCTTGCCGTCTATAATCTCAACTTCGGACGGCTTATGGCGCAGTCGCTTGAGAAAAGCTACTCAATAACCGCCCAAATGACCGACCGAGGAATTGATAATGTCGATTCGATACAAGTTGAATATCAGAATGGCATATCGGGCTTGTATGCAACAAGTTCCGATGCTTTGCTTGTGAACGACGCCTATATTATAGGCACTAAAGGGAAAGTGATTGTCAGCGATTTCCATATGAGCCGCCGTGCTCAATTAATAATAGGTGAAAAAGTGGCAGAAACCTTTACCGACCGTCGCACTACAGCCGGTTACGACTACGAAGCGCAATCGGTGACCGACTGCCTGCGCCGCGGACTAACCGAAAATCCGCTTCGCACTCTCAATGATACTGAATCGAGCATGAAACTTCTGGACGCCATGCGTCAGCGCATCGGATTGAGGTATCCGTTTGAAAAAGAATAAGATACTTATTGCACAAACAATAGCACAATCGCCGCAATAGGGACTACCCAATTGCAGCGATTGCTCTACAGTATTGTTTTCCAGAGTTATTTCCTACCGCCCCAGTCAATTGACACGCCAAAGGCGATAGATTGATAATTGGTGGTTTCGATTTTATTTTGAGGTTGCTTCACCTGCTTGTCTTGCAACAAGTTGTAGCCACACCACACATTGAAATGTGACAGTCTCACTCCTACTGACGGAAGCACATAAAGTCCGCTTACATCGCCTACTGAATATCCGAGTTTTAAATCGGCAAACGGTGCGAATTTGCCCATTGGAATCTCGTAGTTGGCATTAAAAAAGAATGGCATTACAAAATCGATGTTTTCACCGAGTTCGGGTTCTTCTGTTTCATAATTATAATAATACCAATCTTCGTTATTGGTTGTCCACTGCATTGATGCGCCCAAGCCCATAAACAGGTGGTCGACCTGGAAGCCGTGTGATGTGGTAAGGCCAAAACGGTCATACTTATAATTGCCTGTACCTGAGAATACGCCAAGACTGGCAAAACCACGGTATCCGTCGGTTGGTGCTGCGGCGAACCCGCTAACTTCTTGTGCCGAAAGTTGAAAGCCCATTGCAACGGCTGTAATCATTAAAAAAAGTTTTTTCATAATAGTATGTTGTTAAGTTTTAAAGTCGCTTTTGTTTGCGTTTACAATATTAATACAGATTTGAATAGGATAACCCTACCTTTAAGGAAGAAAAAAGCGGCCTCACTCCTACTGTGAAGCCGCTTTGGTGCTGTAGATAAGCTATTTGCTATTTGAACTGCCAGCCGTCGAATTCGAACTCGCCTGCAAATACAAAGAACAAATCGTGCTTGCCGCTGACAGGTTTTGTCAAAGTGGCTGTTACATCGTTAAACTGACCTTTAGTATTACCAACAGTCAGATAGCCAACACATTCGCCGTCAACCTTGTCGAGGCAGATTTTGATTGCGCCCTTGCTGTTGCTGGACACTTTTGCGGTGAACTGGCTTGCGCCTTCAGCAAAATCGACACCTGCCAAACCAAGCCAATCGCCAGTATTGATGCCTGTTACGCAAAGGTTGGTTGTGCCTTCGAGATAGCGAGTTTCAATACCGCCCATCCAAGCCATTGTCTCTGCTTCAGTATAGTTGAACGGATTGAAAGCTTTTGTCTGCTCAACACCGGTGTATGTGCCTGTAACCTGCTCAATCTTACCATCTTCGGTAATAGTTACCTTATCAACGTTTGTCGAGCGGTAGCCGTCGGCAGTAATGCCCATACGCTCACGAAGGATTTGTGCGTGATAGAATAGGAAGTACTCGTCGCCAAGCTTGCAGACAGCGTGGTGATTGTTACCGCCAATGCCGAAGAAATCGCCAGGATTGTTGAAGAATGTGCCTTGGAATGTGTACGGACCCATCGGGTTCTTGCTTGTCATATAAGCGATGCGGCCGTTGCCAAGCTCGGGGCTGTTGAAGTTTGTGCAGTAACTATAATAATAGGTGTCACCAATCTTGTTAGCGCCAGCATCCTCAAACAGATACGGCGGATTGATTGCAACAGGGTCACCGTCGAGACCGGTAAGACTTGCATCGAGTTTAACTACACGTGCGGTTCCTGGGTCGGCGAATTGCGGGCCCTTGCCGGGTACGAACGGCACTCCTCCACCAACGAACAGATAGCCGTCGCCGTTATCGTCAACCAAAACTGCCGGGTCGAACAGCCAAGTAACGCTTGCGCAGGTTGGTGTCTCACGCGAAACGATAGGCTTGCCGATTGGGTCGGTCCAAGGACCATAAGGAGTGTCTGATGTAACAATACCTATACCATTTCCGCTATTGGCAAAATATAGGAAGAATTTCTCCTTACCGTCGATAGTCTTGTGACAGGCTGTCGGAGCCCACGAGAACTGCGCCCATTTGGCGGCGCCGTCAGGTCCGGCAATCGGCATTGCGCCGTGGTCGGTCCAGTTAACAAGGTCGTCCGACGAGATGCAGAAAATCTTGTTGATAGTCTGGAAAGAGTTGTTTTTGGCAACACCGGCGGTGTCGTACTCAAGAACGTCGTTGGTCATATAAACATAGACGCGACCGTTGTACTCCATAGCGTAAGGGTCGGCGCCGAAACGCTGAATAGCCAACGGATTGTGCTCGTTCTGCTGTTTGAGGGCTGGCGCCAACTCAATGTTGTCGAACATAGCCTGTGTTTTCGAGTCGCTGTTGCAACCCGCCATCACCAACGATGCAAGCAACATCGGCGCAATGGTTTTGATTTTGTTTCTCATTTTAAATGATGTTTAAATGTTGTTTTTTCAAATCGAAATACAATAATAGGTGTTTTTATTGAGGTTTTAGAATGAAGAATGAAGAAAAGAATGCCGCTTCTCCGTAATTCACGTAAAAAGTCCGCACCGATACACCTATAACAAATAAAAATTAGTTTTGCACGAATTGGGGTATTGGCCGAAAATGGCATTCTGCACAGCGGCCGCGCCTATATATTTTTGAATATATCAATTTGAATTACAATAAAATGGACAAGTTATTACTTTTGGGTGCCGAAGCGGTTGCCGTGGGCGCAATTGACGCTGGCATTTCGGGCGTTTATGCCTATCCGGGCACGCCTTCAACTGAAATCACAGAGTTTATACAGAAATCGAAAGAGGCACAAAGCCGCAACATACGGTCGAAATGGGCCGCAAACGAAAAGACGGCCTACGAAGCCGCACTTGGTATGTCGTTCGCCGGCAAACGCAGCATTGTTTGTATGAAGCACGTTGGTCTGAACGTGTGCGCCGACCCGTTTATGAACTCGGCCATCACTGGCGTTAACGGCGGTCTGATTCTGGTGGTTGCCGACGACCCATCGATGCACTCATCGCAGGACGAGCAGGACTCGCGCGCCTACGGACGTTTTGCTATGCTGCCCGTTTTTGAGCCCGCAACACAGCAGGAAGCCTACAATGCCGTAAGTTTCGCATTCGACCTTTCGGAATCAGTGAAACTGCCTGTTGTTATGCGCATCACAACTCGTATGTCGCACTCAAGAGCAGTCATCGAGCGCAAGCCAATGCGTGAAATGAACAGCTTCAACCCCGACCTGAACACCCGTCAGTGGATTCTGCTTCCGGCCATCGCCAAAAAGAACTACGCCGGACTGATTGACAAGCAGGCCGCCATCGAGAAATCGTCGGCCGAATCGCCGTTCAACAAGGTTGTCGAGGGCAAGGGAAAGAAAGCCGTCATCGCCTTCGGCATTGGTTACAACTATGTTATGGAAGTCTGCAAGAACAACGGCCTTGAGCTGCCGGTTCTGAAGATATCGCAATATCCGCTGCCTAAATCGCTGGTTCAGCCGTTTATCGACCGCTATGACGACATTCTGATTGTTGAAGAGGGATACCCGATTTACGAGGAACTGCTGCGCGGATTCTCTGACAACAAGAAGTTCCGCGGACGTATGGACGGCGCTCTGCCGCGTATGGGCGAACTGTCGCCTGACGCTGTGGCACCGGCTCTTGGCGTGAAACCTACTGTTGGCCAACCCATTCCCGACATTATGGTGAACCGCCCGCCGGCACTGTGCGTGGGCTGCAGCCACCGCGACCTTTACGAGGAACTGAACAGCGTGCTGTCGGCATATCCGGGCAAGGCTGTGTTCGGCGACATCGGCTGCTATACTCTCGGCGCTCTGCCACCTTACTCGGCCATCAACTCGTGCGTCGATATGGGTGCGTCGATAACTATGGCCAAAGGTGCCGCTGAAGCGGGATTGCATCCGGCTGTGGCCGTAATCGGCGACTCGACTTTCACCCATTCGGGAATGACCGGTCTGCTCGACTGCGTTAACGACAATGCACAAGTAACAATCATAATATCAGACAATTCGACAACCGCAATGACCGGCGGTCAGGATTCGGCTGGAACCAACAAACTGGTTGACATCTGCAAAGGCCTGGGCGTTGAACCTGAACACATTGTGACAATCGTGCCGGTTAAACCGCGCCTTGAGCAGAACATCGAGTTAATCAAGAAAGAGATTGAATATAAGGGCGTTTCGGTGATTCTTGCACAGCGCGAGTGTATGCAGACGCTGGCTCGCAAGAAGAAAGCAGCGAAAAAATAGTTAGGATTTAGAATTAAGGATTTAGGAATTGAAAGTTGAAAATTGATAATTAAAAAAGAACAATTCGGGCATAAGGCAAAAGTCAGTTGTCTGTAGTCTGATGTCTGAAGTCAATAATAAATCGTAAGAATATGGAAAGAAACATAATAATTGCAGGGGTTGGCGGACAGGGAATCCTGACCATTGCCACAATTCTCGATTTGGCCGCAATGCACGCGGGGCTGAACATCAAGCAGGCCGAGGTTCACGGTATGAGCCAACGCGGCGGCGAGGTGCAAACCCACCTGCGCATTGCCGACGGCGAAATCTTCTCGGACCTGATTCCAATGGGCAAGGCCGACCTGATTCTGTCGGTTGAGCCGCTCGAATCGCTGCGCTACCTGCCCTATCTGAAAGAGGGCGGCGCAATTGTGACTTCGGACGAGCCGTTCAAAAACATCGGCAACTATCCCGACGAAAACGCTGTCTTTGAACAGATTAAGAAGACATCGGGCGACGTTGTGTTTGTTGACGCCACCAAAATCGCCAACGAGCTGGGCAACCCTAAATCGTACAACATTGTAATGCTGGGCGCCGCCGCACGGTTCATCGGCATCAGCAACGCCGACTTCGAATGGGCCATCGGCAATCTTTTCGGCTCAAAGGGACAGGAAGTTGTCGATTTGAACATCAAAGCATTCTATGCAACTAATAAATAATCACTTAAACCACAGACAATGGGCTACTGGAACAAACGAATAGAGTGTATGGAACGCACCGAAATGCGTGCGCTTCAAACCGAACGCCTTAAACGCGTTGTCGACCGCGTCTATCACAACTGCCAGCCATACCGCGAGCGTATGCAGGCCGCCGGCGTCAAACCCGAAGACATTCAATCGATTGACGACATTAAGAAACTGCCGTTCACATCGAAAAAAGACCTGCGCGACTACTATCCTTGGGGGCTGCTGAGCGTGCCTCTCTCGCAGATTGTGAAGATTCACGCATCGTCGGGAACCACCGGCAAACCGATTGTTGTCGGCTATACCCGCAACGACATTGCCGACTGGGCCGAAGCTGGTGCTCGTTGTCTGACGGCCTATGGTCTGGGCAAAGACGATGTGATTCAGGTATCGTACGGCTACGGCCTGTTCACCGGTGGTCTGGGTGCACACGATGCCGCAATGAACATTGGCGCCACCACCATCCCGACATCGGCAGGAAACACCGAGAAACAGTTGCTTTTGATGCACGACCTTGGCACTACCGCCCTGGCCTGCACACCATCGTATGCGCTCTATCTTTCGGAGTCGCTTGAGAAATCGGGTATTCCGCGCAACGACATTAAACTGAAAGTGGGCATTTTCGGTGCCGAGCCTTGGACCGAAGAGATGCGCAAAGAGATTGAATACCGCTTGGGAATCAAGGCATACGACATCTACGGTCTGACCGAAATTTCGGGACCGGGCGTTGGTTTCGAGTGCGAGTATCAGAATGGCACCCACTTGAGCGAAGACCTTTTCTATCCCGAAATCATCAATCCCGAAACGGGCGAGGTTCTGCCCGACGGCACCGAGGGCGAGCTGGTGTTCACCACACTCAACAAGGAAGGTATGCCGCTCATCCGCTTCCGCACCCGCGACATCACAAGCATCACCCACGAGCGTTGCGCCTGCGGCCGTACACTGGCCAAAATGTCGCGCATCCTTGCCCGTACCGACGATATGCTTATCATCCGCGGCGTGAACGTATTCCCGTCGCAGGTTGAGGCAGTGCTCTGCACCCTGAAAGAGGTTGAGCCGCACTTCTTCATCACCGTTGACCGTGTGAACAACACCGACACTTTCGACATCGATGTTGAGATTAAGGAAGAGTTCTATTCGGATATGATGAGCGAAATGGAAAAACTGCGCAAGAAGATTGCTCACGCCATCCAAAGCGTTGTGGGCATTCAGCCTAACATCCGCCCTGTGGCACCGAACACTATCGAGCGTAGCCAAGGCAAGGCCAAGAGGGTTATGGATAAGAGAAAGTTTAAATAAATGGTTAGAGGAAAGTGGTAAGAGTTTAGATTTATTATCACTTATTTATAAAACAGAAAACGGCAACCGAATGGTTGCCGTTTCTTGTTATAATCTAAAATTCTTCTACCCTATTTCTTCACCTTCTTTTCTGTCCCTTCGAAGAGCTCTTTCAGCGAGCCGAGCGAACTCAAAACGCCGGTAGCCTCATACGGCATAAAGACGGTCTTGCTGTCTTTGCTGCCGGCCAATTGCTCAAAGGTTGAGATGTACTTCATTGCAATCAGGTACTGAGCCGGGTCGAAATGGGCGCTCTGGTCGATGGCCTCGCTAATCAGACGGATGCTCTTAGCCTCAGCTTCGGCAACTTTAATCTTGGCTTCGGCCTCAGCCTCGGCACGCAGAATCTGTGCCTGTTTGCGACCTTGAGCCTGGTTGATTTCGGCGTCGCGCATACCCTCGGCCTCAAGAATGGTGGCCTTTTTGTGACCTTCGGCCTCGAGAATAGTGGCACGGCGCTCACGCTCGGCACGCATCTGTTTTTCCATTGTCTGGCGGATTTCGACAGGCGGGTTAATATCCTGAAGCTCAACACGATTCACCTTAACACCCCACTTGTTTGTGGCCTCATCCAAAATAAGGCGAAGTTTGGTGTTGATGGTGTCGCGCGATGTAAGAGTCTCATCGAGTTCAAGTTCACCGATGACGTTACGCAAAGTTGTCTGCGTCAGCTTCTCGATTGCATCTGGCAGATTCTCAATCTCATAGACAGCCTTCACTGGGTCCATAATCTGGAAATAAAGCAAGGCGTTGATTTCCAAATTCACATTGTCTTTGGTAATCACATTCTGGCGTGGAAAATCGTAAACCGTCTCACGGATGTCAATGCGCGGTCTGTCGACAAAACGGACATATTTAGTGCCGTTATATTCAGTCACATAGCGCCATTTTACCGGACGCGGCTTGTCAATAATCGGCCAAATGATGTTGATACCCGACGACAACTGACGGTTGAATTTTCCCAAACGCTCAACGACCATCGTTTCCGACTGTTTGACGACCTTGAAACCGGCCATCGCGAAAATCAGAACGAACAATGCTATTACAAATAGCAGAACTAAAGTTGCACTCATTTTTTAACTGTTTTTGGGTTTAACATAAAGTATTATACTGTCAATTTTGACCACTTCGACTGGCGTTCCGGCAGCAATCTCGGAACCATCGAGTGTGCGGGCCTGCCATACAACGCCATCGAGACTGATTGAGCCTGAATCGCAGTCAATCACCTCTTTAGCCTTTGTCACGCGGCCAATCATCGCATCGGAATTGGTGGGCGCACCCGTTTTGTCGAGCCACCGCAGAACCACCGGCCTGATGGCGAACATTGTGATTGCCGTTCCGCAAATGCCGATGAACAGCAGCCAACTGTACGAATCGGTGATGAACGACGCCACCCCGGCACAGAAGAACCCGATGCCGACCGAGCCTGCCACAAACGACGGCGTGAAAATCTCGATGATGAACATCAGCACACCGATAATGAAAAGCAGTGTTGTTAAATTCATAAAATCCATAATAGTAGTTTTAAAAGATTGATACTTAGTACGATTTCGCTACACTTGCGTCGGTAGCGAAACGTTCAAACAAGGTAGTGAAAGATTCGGTTGAGCCAAGCGCCACGGCGATATTTTTTTGAATCGGTCCGGCCGCCCGAAAAATCAGTGAAAAACGCAATCGAACATTTTCACAATTTCTTTTATATTTACACAAAAGCCGCAACAATCGGTTTTGGCGCGTCCGACGGCCGCAAGTTGCTGCAAATCAGTTTTGTTGAACATTGTAAAACATCAGATTATGATAGTAAAACAACTTTCGGTTTTTCTGGAAAACAAGGCCAATAGCCTCAACACGATGCTTGAGGTGCTGACGGCGCAGGGAATCAATATGTCGGCGTTCTGCATTGCCGATGCAGCGGATTACGGTATTGTAAGGTTCATTGTGGGGCGTCCCGAACTGGCTTATAACATATTGAAAGACAATGGCTATACAGTCCGTCTGACCGATGTGGTTTGTATGGTTGTGCCCCACGAGTCGGGCGGTTTGCACAAGGCTCTGAAAATCATCTCGTCGAACGGCATCAACATTGATTATATGTATGCCTTTGCCGACGGCGGCAGCGCAAAAGTGGTGATTCGCAGCGACTCAAACGAGCGTCTGATTGACATTCTGCAGGCCAACAAAATGGAACTTGTGGCTTCCAACCAAGTATACAACGTCGATTAAATGGCTGATTTAATTAAAATATGCAGAGGGTTCTTTGGCACAGACCGATTTGTGGAAATGTGTGGCATTCAGATTGTTGACTGTCGTGAGGGTTATGCCAAATGCGAGGTTGAGATACACGACAAACTGCTTAACGGCGTAAATGCCGTACAAGGCGGTTTGCTGTTCACCATTGCCGATTTTTCGGCGGCTGTGGCGGCGTTCACTCTCGGGCGTGTGGCGTTGTCGATAAACGCTGACATCTCGTTTTTCAGAAACTGCAACAGCGGCACCATAACTGCCGAAGCAACAGTTATTTCGGCTACAAACAATCTCTGCACGTGCAGCGTTGATGTGGTTTGCAACGATGTGAAGCTTGCCAACGTGAAAGTGGGACTGTTTAGAACAAAACAGGAAATTCCTGGGGAATAATGTGGTTTCCAACAAACTTACTGACGAAAATGAAAGAATTTATTAAACGACTGTTTTTGAATGAGAAAGCTATTCTCGTTGTCATCATTATCAATTCAGCCGCAATTTTCTTGCAAGAAAGCTTTGAAGACTTACATTTCATTGATTATATTGATGTTATATGCACATTCATCTTCATAATAGAGATGATTGTTAAAATATCAAGCTTTGGATTCCGTCAGTATTGGTCTGAAGGCTGGAATCGTATGGACTTTATTTTAGTGATGATGTCACTGCCGTCGGTTGTTGCGCTGTTTTGGCCTTCGGCTTTCGAAGAACTTGGTTTATTCCTCATTCTCAGATTGTTCAGAGTATTCCGTTTCTTCCGAGCCGTGCATATTTTCCCCGATTTTGCAACCATAGCGCAAAAATTCTGGGTGGCGATGCACAAAACTCTGGGTATCTTCTTCGGTTACTTCATTATGATAGTGACATTTGCGCTCATCTGTAGTTGCTTCCTTAAAGAATCGGTTCCCGAATTCTTCTCAACACCCTCACAATCAATCTATTCTATATTCCGTCTGTGCACAGGTGAAGGCTGGTACGAGATTCCCGACGCCGTGACATCCGTAACCACTCCTTTCTGGGGGCATCTTATGCGCGTGTTCTTCTGCCTGATGCTGATTGGCGGAGGTATCATCGGCTTGTCGCTCATTAACTCAATATTTGTCGATACTATGGTCAGTGACAACAACGACGACCTCAAAGAGCAAATTTGCAGCCTTGAAGAGAAAATAGACAAACTCGAGAAACTGCTTGAATCGAAAAGTGACAAACTTTAGTTGCTTTAAGTTCTTGACATACAGTTAAATCACGCAATGTGCGGAAAAATCAGCTTTACTCCCATTCCACTATTGCATTTTCCGTATAAACCGACTATCTTCACATTGTTTGTAAAACTATTGTCTAACTAAAACATTTACAGCAACATGACACCAACCGAAATTATCACTCTCATTGTTGTCGGCGCTTTGGCCGGCTGGTTGGGCAGCATGCTTTTCAAAGGTAAAGGCATGGGGCTCTTGGTTAACTTCCTTGTCGGTATTGTCGGCTGCTTCTTCGGTGGCTGGCTTTTCGACGTACTCAACATCAGTTTGAAGATTTTCAGGGGCGATTGGAAATGGCTTAATGCAGTTATCATCGGAGCCATTGGCGCGTTTATCCTATTGGTTATTATCAATCTGGTTTTCAAAAAGAAAGGGAAGAAATAACAAGCGACATCACAAAAAGGCTGAATTTCGCGATTCGGCCTTTTTTGTTTTAAGTTGATAGAATCAATCTATGTTTACCAAACAACTATTTAGCCTTCAAGATATTGCATACGGTGATTTTCAAGCTAAGCTGATGCCTACCATTGACCGAAAATCCATTATCGGGGTGCGTACGCCGGCTATTCGCAAGCTGGCTAAACAAGTGGCCAAAACCGATGATGCGCGCGCTTTTATCAGCCAGCTACCCCATCGATACTATGAAGAAAACAATCTGCACGCCTTTATTATTGAGCAGTCGCGCGATTTTAACGAGGCACTGCGTCTAACTAATCAGTTTCTACTCTACATCGACAATTGGGCTACGTGCGACTCGTTCACGCCAAAGGTGTTTGGTAAGCACCCCGACGAGCTGCTGACGGCCATTGGCGGATGGATTGAAAGCAGTCACACCTACACAGTCCGTTATGCCATACGCATGCTTATGGCCTTCTTCCTCGACGAGCGTTTCAAGCCCGAATACGCCCAAATGGTAGCCGCTGTCAAATCCGACGAGTATTACATTAAGATGATGATTGCGTGGTATTTTGCCACAGCTTTGGCCAAACAATACGATACTATTATTGGCTTCATTAGCAATCGGAGTCTCGACCCGTGGACTCACAACAAAGCCATTCAGAAAGCCATTGAGAGTTACCGAATTAGCAACGAACAAAAGGAAGAACTGAGGAAGTTGAAGGTTTAGAGTTTAGAGAGTAAAGTGTAAAGTGTAAAAGGCTAAAGGCAGTTAAATAAGTGAACTTAAAACTTATAACTCAATAACTTATAACTTTTCTCTTATTCCTCCCACTCCCGTCCGAGTGCGGTGAACAGAATAATTTTCAAATCGAGCCAAAGGCTTTGGCGTTCAAAGTAGATTTTGTTGAGTCGGACTTTGTCGGGCCAAATAACGGTATCGTTATATTCTTGAGGATTAGCCTGCTGGCTCAGGATTTCGTCTTCGTTTCGATATTTGAGCGAGGCGATGCCAGTAAGTCCCGGTTTCAGTTTCAAAATCACGCGGTCGTCGCCGGTAAGCTGGTCAGCATATCCGGGAACATCGGGGCGCGGCCCAACAAGGCTCATATCGCCAATGAGGATGTTCCATAGTTCGGGCAGTTCGTCGAGCTTGGTGCGGCGCAAAAAGTCGCCGGTTTTTGTTATGCGGTTGCTGTCAAGAGTAGAAATAGAATTTTCCTCAACACCGGTCATTGTGCGGAATTTGACCATGACAAACTTGCGGCCGTTCTGCCCTATCCGTATCTGCCTGAAAAACACTGGTCTACCATTGGCGATAAGCACCACAAGGGCGATTATCACAAACAGCGGCAGAAGCGCTATAATGGCCACCAAAGCGACCATCCGGTCAAAAATCCATTTTACCATCGGCAATAATATTGGCGCAAAGCTATAATAATATTGGCTAATACCGACAACGACTAACGGCAAACAACTTTTTTAATTAACAAAACAGCCAATTATTCGAATATATTTGCAACTCAAAACAATAGGTTGTGAAAAAATTCATCAACGCAATAAAATACGTGCTTTTTCTTGCCATAGGTGTGGCCATCTTCTATTATATCTACAAGGAAGTTGACTTGCAAACGCTTAAGACACAGATAAATAATGTCAATTGGTGGTGGATTGGCGCATCAATAGCCGCAGGGCTGGCAAGCCACATAACGCGCTCGATGCGCTGGCAGATGCTGATAACCTCGACAGGCCACACAGCAAGCCTTCCGCGCACTTTCTGCTCGGTAATGTCGATGTATTTCACAAACCTAATTATTCCGCGCGGCGGTGAGATTGTCCGTTGCACCGCCCTCGCCCGCACCGACAACATACCGTTTGCTGTGCTGCTTGGCACTGTGGTTGTTGAGCGCACCGTCGACACAGTGCTGATGCTTGCTTTGCTGGCTGTTGTGGTGCTCACGCAACTCGATTTTCTGAAAGGATTTTTCTCCGTACCAGGACACGAAACAATGCTCGACAAAATAGATTTTTTGTTCTCGCCATGGTTCTGGATAATAGGAATGGTTGCCGGCATAGCGCTGATACTGATATTGTGGAAGTTCCGCGGCAGCATTGCCAATATTAAATGGCTTCAACCCGTAATGGGGCTTATTATGAAATTCTGGAACGGACTGAAATCAATAGCAAAGCTGAAGAGTCCGGTATCGTTTATCGTTCTGTCGGTGTTTATCTACGTAACCTATTTCCTGATGCTGATAGCCTGTTTCCACAGTTTTGCCCCTACCGACAATCTGTCGTTTGGAGCCGGAGTAACCACATTCACAATGGGCAGCCTTGCAATGTTGGCACCTGTTCAGGGTGGCATCGGGCCTTGGCATTTTATGGTTTATGAGACACTTGCGCTCTACGGCGTGGCACTTGCCGATGGCAAGATATTCGCACTAATCAGCCACACCGCCAACAACGGATTTTGCCTAATAGTGGGCGCTGTTTGCCTTGTATATCTGACACTTGTTGGAAGGAAACGAGAAGTTGATGCGTGATTGTTCTACGTTGAACAAAGATTGGACTTTATATATATAGGTGATAGTTACATGATGCATTGTTTTTCTCGCATCAAATATCTTTGACTATCAATCATTTACCCTAAATGCTAAAAATTTTTCTACGAATTTCACTTAAAAGAATTTATTTGAATAGTCTGGCTCGTTTTTTGATTATTTCCGCGTATATTTGCGGCAAAAAGGCAAAATATAGTTATAACTTTTTAAAATATTAATTATGAGTAATTTAGATTTAACGAAGTACGGCATTACAGGCTCAACTGTAATCGCACACAACCCTTCTTACGACGAACTCTACAAGGCAGAAATCAATCCTGCTCTCGAAGGTTACGAAAAAGGTCAGGAAACTGAACTTGGCGCAGTTAACGTTATGACTGGTATCTTCACTGGTCGCTCGCCGAAGGACAAATACATTGTTGACAACGACGAGAGCCACAACAACGTTTGGTGGACATCGGACGCTTACAAGAACGACAACCACCCAATGAGCGAAGACGTTTGGAACAAGGTTAAGGAAATCGCAAAGAAAGAACTTTCAAATAAGAAACTGTATGTTGTCGACGCTTTCTGCGGCGCCAACGAAGCAACCCGTCTTGCTGTCCGCTTCATTGTTGAAGTTGCTTGGCAGGCTCACTTCATCAAGAATATGTTCATCCAACCGACAGAGGCAGAGTTGAAGAACTTTGAGCCTAACTTTGTGATTTACAACGCATCGAAGGCTAAAGTTGAGAACTTCAAAGAACTTGGCCTGAACTCGGAAACTTGCGTTGCCTTCAACACAAAGAGCCGCGAGCAAGTCATCATCAACACTTGGTACGGCGGCGAAATGAAGAAGGGTATGTTCTCAATGCAGAACTACTACCTGCCTCTTCAGGGCATCGCATCAATGCACTGCTCGGCCAACACCGATATGGAAGGCAAGAACACAGCTATCTTCTTCGGTTTGTCTGGCACTGGCAAGACCACCCTTTCAACCGACCCGAAACGTCTGCTTATCGGTGACGACGAGCACGGATGGG
>JAFYYJ010000037.1 GCA_017557605.1 Salinivirgaceae bacterium | reverse complement strand
TTTGTCTGATTTTGTGGCATTGTCCGAATCCTGAGCATTGTTGTCGCCATTGTCGTTCAGGCCGTCTTTAAAACTGCGGACGCCTTTTCCCAAACCGCGCATAAGTTCAGGAATTTTCTTTCCGCCGAACAACAGCAAAACGACGAGTGCAATAACCACTATCTCAGGTACACCCAATATGAAAAGTAATGTGTTCATTTCAAATGATTTTTCGCAAATATAAACAATAATGGGAACACAAACGGCACATACAATTAAGAAGTGAAAAAATCCCATTAAATGCTGGTGCCTCAGCGTTCATAACTGACATTATTACCGCTTTTTCCCTGAATTTTTTTTGAAGTCGTTTTTCGGTGGAAATTTCTTGCCACCAAAATTGCTATTGTTCTTTTTGTCGGGTTGACGGAAGCTTCCGCCAAAGTTTTTGCCACCTTTAGCGCCGCCCAAATCGGTTGAAAGCCCCATTTGCCGCAGTTCGTTTTCAATCTCGCGGCGGAATTCGGGTTTGTACCAGAAGAAGAATTTGCGCTGTTCAAGCTTCTCGTCTTTTGTTTTGGCTGTGTAAACTGGCTTCATTGTATAGGGGTCGATGCCACTGTAATATATTGTGGTTGAGAGCGTCATCGGGGTGGGCGTAAAGTCCTGAACCTGTTCGAGTTTGAAGTCGAGTTTTTTTGTTTCGAGCATCAGTTGGGCCATATCGCGTTTGGTGCTGGCCGGGTGGCTCGAGATAAAATAGGGGATGAGTTGCTGGCAAAGTCCGGCATCGCTGTTTTCGGTCTCGAAAATGCGGTTGAATTGCTTGAACAGTGCAAATGGTGGCTTTCGCATCATACGCAGCACATCGTCGGAAGTGTGCTCTGGCGCCACTTTCAACCGTCCCGACACGTGGTTGCGGATAACCTGACGGATGTATTCCATTTTGTCGGGCGTGGGCTTGTCGTAGTTGAGCAGCAGGTCGTAGCGGATGCCGCTTCCGATGAAAGCCTTTTTTATGCCTGGCAGACTGCTGATTTTGCGATAGAGTTTTGTCAGTGGTTCGTGGTTGGTATTCAGATTTTTACAGATGTTCGGGAATATGCACGACGGACGTTTACACTTTTCACAGATTGAAGTGTCGGTGCCATGCAGATTGTACATATTGGCTGACGGGCCGCCAATATCCGACAGATAGCCTTTGAAATCAGGCATTTGTATCACCTTTTCGATTTCGCGCATTATCGATTCTTCAGAGCGGCTCACCACAAATTTGCCCTGATGCGCCGATATGGTGCAAAACGAGCAGCCACCGAAGCATCCGCGGTGCAGGTTTACCGAGTGGCGAATCATCTCGTAGGCCGGAATGGGTTTGTCTTTGTATCGCGGGTGCGGCAGTCGGGTGTATGGTAGGTCGAACGAGAAATCGACTTCGGCCTGTGTCCAAGGCTCGTATTGCGGATTGACAACCAGCAGTTTGTCACCCATCCGTTGCAATATGCGATGAGCGTGCCATTTGTTCGATTCTTCTTCAATTGTTTTGAAATCAACGGCATAGGCAACCTTGTCCTTCAAACTTTTTTCGAAGGATGAAAGCACAATGTCATCATCGGTCCGGATTTTCGATTCCTCGCTTGCCGGACGCAGATAGCCAATTTGCGGAATGTCAAACATTTGCTCAACGCTGTCGCCGCGCTTGAAACGGGTGGCAAGTTCAATGAGCGTTTTTTCGCCCATTCCGTAACTCAAAATGTCGGCTTTTGTATCGACTAAAATACTGGGTTTCAGCGAGTCGGCCCAATAATCGTAATGCACAAATCGCCGTAGCGACGCTTCAATCCCGCCCAAAACAATTGGCACATCTGGGTAGAGCTCTTTCAGAATGTTGCAATATACAACCGACGCATAATCAGGTCGTTGGCCGGCAATTCCACCGGCTGTGTAGGCATCATCGGAGCGACGGCGCTTGTTGGCGGTGTAGTGGTTCACCATCGAGTCCATCGCGCCAGCCGACACGCCGAAAAACATCCGCGGACGTCCGAATTTGCGGAAGTCGCGCAGGTCGTCGCGCCAGTTGGGCTGCGGCACAATGGCCACTTTCAACCCCTGCGATTCGAGCACGCGCCCAATCACAGCCGCCCCAAACGACGGGTGGTCAACGTAGGCGTCGCCGCTGAACAGCACCACATCGGGCTGGTCCCAGCCGCGCGCAGCCATCTCTTTCACCGACGTTGGCAGCCAGTCGGTGATTTTGTGGTTGGCGTATAGATTTACGGTCTGTTGCATAATTGTTTGTCGACTAAATAAATAGCTATAATATTATCATGCGTTTAAAATAAACGGCAGCAGCATAGTGGCCAATCCCATACCGGAAATAATATGAAACACACCTTTGAGTTCGGGCGAATAGATGCGCTTCGGATTTCTTCGGTTGATATAGATATAACAAGGTCCGGGCATCGGGTGGTAGCTTGCACGGTTCGATATTAGTTTGGGCGTGCTCACATATAGTTTTCCCTTGTATTTGTAGCGGTACAGCGGGGTTTTTATTCCGGGCATATAGGTGCGAATTGTAGAATAGTATGTGCTGCCTTCAAAGCCGTATCCGCCTCCGCGAATTTCGGCGTCCTTGACGTTGAACAACTCGGCATAGACCTTTACCGAACCTATTCCAAGCAGTTTTAATTCAAATAGAAAGCCGATAAAAACCAGAAACAAGCCAAACTGTACAGCCAAGTTGCCGTAGG
>JAFYYJ010000036.1 GCA_017557605.1 Salinivirgaceae bacterium | reverse complement strand
TCAATGCCATATTGATATGAAAAAACTATTATCAACCCTGATGCTCATAGCGTTATCGGCTATTGTTACGACCGGTGCTATGGCGCAAAACTCATTTAGTTATCAATCTGTTATCCGCAACAACGGCGAGGTTGTCAGCAACCAGGATGTCGCGTTGCTAATCAGCATTTTGAACGGCAGCGATGTCTGCTACCAGGAGGTTCAAAAAGTGAAAACCAACGCCTACGGCAACATCAGCGTAAACGTTGGCGAGGGCGAGCCAAAAACAGGCAGTTTTGCGGCCATTCCGTGGGAGACAATGCAGATAATGATGCAAATTGAAGTCAGCACCGACGGCACCGATAACTACGTGAACTTGGGGCAGATGCAGATTCAGCCAGTCCCCTACACCATGTATGCCGCCAGCACCACCACTGTCATACAGCCGAAAGAGGCGAGCGAGGACCCGATTTTTGAGGTTCGTGACAGCGAGGGCAATCTGATGTTCGCCGTTTATGAGACTGGCGTGAAGGTCTTTGTTGACAATAACGATAACACAAAAGCCGCAAAAAGCAAGTTTGCTGTTGCCGGACATTCTGTAAGCAAGGACGATGAGGATTTGCTTACCATAGATGCCGCTGGCACAACGGTTTATGTTGACGATAACGATAACACAAAAGCTGCAAAAAGCAAGTTTGCCGTGGCAGAACAGTCGGGCAAGGATGTCAACAATCTGCTGACTATCGACGGCTCGGGCGCAACTATCTTTGTTGACAATAACACTAACACTGACGCTAACAAGGCTGCGAAAAGCAGGTTTGCCGTGGCCGGGCAGTCGGGAAAAGATGGGAAAAATCTTCTGACCATAGATACCGAAGGCACAACGGTGTTTGTTGACGATAACGCTGACACTAAAGCTGCGAAAAGCAGGTTTGCCGTGGCCGGACAGTCGGGTAAGGATGTCAATAATCTGCTGACTATCGACGGCTCGGGTTCAACTATCTATGTTGACGATAACGCTGACACTAAAGCAGCAAAAAGCAGGTTTGCCGTGGCTGGGCAGTCGGGCGGCAAGGCTAATGGCAATCTGTTTACCATCGATGGCGATGGTTCAACTGTCTATGTCGATTTCAACACTTCAGACAAAGCCGCAAAGAGCAAATTTGCCGTGGCCGGACAAAGCGGAAAAGGCATAGAGAATGCTCTGACCATCGACGGCGACCAGGCAACATTCTATATCGATGTTGACGATAACGCTAAGGCAGCCAAGAGCCGTTTTGCAGTGGCTGGCGTCGGAGCGAACAAGGATGTGCAAACGGCCTTTGTGGTTGACGGCAGCGGAACAACAATCTACATCGACGAGTGGGACAACGCTTCAAAAGCTGCCAAAAGCACCTTTGCTGTGGCTGGCCTGTCGGCACAAAAGGGTAACAGCAACTTCTTTATAATCCACCGCGACAGCACCCGAATCTATGTTAACGACCTGCCTCAGACTGCCGATACCTCCGGCACCACTCCGGTTGTTGCGCCGAGTCTAGCTTCAGCTTTCGCTGTTATCGGCATGACACAAAAGACTGATATGCTTGTCGTTAACCGCGACAGTACCATTGTCAGAATGAACACCTACATTGCCGACGAGATACAAAGCGCCACCGGCGAGGTTGAGAAGATTGTGGATGATAAGGTGGCGGCAAAAGTGTATTCAACAGGTAAGATAGAGCCATATTTTAGCGGCGAATATTTCACCATAACAATCTTTTACGCTTACTATCATAGTGAACTTGGTGAATATCTGTATCTTAAGTATATTGATGAAGGGTGGGATGGTTCCACTAGATATGAATACCGCAATTATTGGTTGGTTGACGGTATAATTTACCGCGACACCACATATTTTGCTTTAGATTCTGACCAAGAGCCTCCAGTGCCCATATACGAAATCGACAAAAACTGGGAGGAAAGCTACATGTTGCCGCAGGAATGGAGCGGCAAAGGTATTCTTACGATTCTTGAAAGTGAAATGAAAGCAGCCGGATATAAGCTGAAGTGTATCGACAGTGTTGATTACTATTATGATAAAGAAGAAGACATGCAAGTCATGGAGAGCAAACGAAACACTGTGACATCATTGGGCAAACCGAAACTATTTTTGAATAACCTACCGGTTTTGACAAGTTTGGTTGAGCCGGCATCGGTATTTATTCATTCCCAGGGAAACGACACTGCCAAATTTGACGAAGACAATTTATTAAATATAACTTGGGATTCGGAAAATGGATATGCCTTGCTCGACAACAATGTGAACGCGGATAATATTGTCGCTGCCGAAAAAGAAAAAGATAATGAATTGGAGGCAGATGACGAACGTGTTGTATTCGAATCAAAAAGGGAGTACCGCAAGCATACTCTTGAAGAGATAGAAAACATGTTGGTTGCCCTAAAAAACGGTTTTGCAGTTACGGCAACAGCCAACAACCCTGCGTATGGCTCGGTGCAACTTTCAGCAAATAAGGAACGATATAGCTACGGCGAAACCATAACACTGACACCAGTTATTGACAATCATATATTTATTGGCTGGAGCGACGGCTGCACCGACACAGTGCGTACCGTCTGCGTTATGGGTGATGCATCTTACACCGCTGTTTTTGAGGAACCAGTTCTTTATGTAAGCGGTGACGCCAATGTCAATGATGAGAACTATGGGTTTGTGGCAGAAAAACCGCTTGCCTCAATTTCAGACGCAATCGAAAAAATCAACCAATTCGGCAATGCTGACTCAAAACTTGACTGGACGATAATCGTGCTAGACACTCTCACTGAGCCGCAGACAATACAAGACATGAAAATACAAGGTGATGTTTCTGTAACAACTCCTATTTGCGCTAACCATATAACCATTATGGGAAATGAAGCTAACGGGAATGCTGTATTGTGCGGTTTGTATGACGGCGAGAATGAAACGGAAATGGGGGGAGCACTTTTATCCATCACTACAAGCGTGCCAGTTACTATCAAGAATTTGACAATTATGGGTGGATGCACACAAAATGCCGACGGCAGTGGAATATCTATAGCGAAAGGTTGTAAAGTAACACTTGACAACGGAGTAGTTGTTGCCATGAACAAAGGTTTTAATGGATGTGGTGGAGTATGTGTAACAGGTTCTGAAACGGAGAAGTCGACACTAACAATAGCAAACGGCTGCCAGATTACCAACAACAACACAAATAATGTTGGAGGTGGCGTCAAGGTAAACGGATATGCAGAATTGATAATGACAGGCGGCGAGATAAGCGGCAACAGCACGGGGATGTATCAAGGTGGTGGAGTTTATGTTGACAAAAATGCCAAATTTACAATGTCTGGAGGCGATATAATCAGCAACACAGCTGGTGGCAATGGTGGAGGAGTTTATCTGAATGGCAATACTTCTGGCGCAACAGCGGAGTTTGTAATGAGTGGTGGTACAATTAGTGGTAATAGCTGTGGTGAAGTCTGGAACGGTTCAGGTATTTTCATTAATGGCTTGTCATACTTCGCCTCACTCAAAATGAGCGAAAGCGCAACTGTAACCGATGATATCTATTTCGCACCTACCATAATCAGTTTCGATAAATCGTTTAATGATAACATTGACGATGAAGGGTTCGAGTATATCGAAGTCGCCTCTGATAGTGAATTTGTTCCTTACACAATCGTATATGCCGAAAGTGGCGTAGAGCTTACAGGCACTATTGACGGCAATCAATTCAGCGGGCCGCAAAACGGAGAACTCATGATGGGAAAACATACACTTGTAGCAACCATCAAAAAGGGAGATTATGCAGGCTTGACTATTACCAAAAAAGTTAATGTGGTTAAATCACTGGCTGCCGCTTCGTTTGAGTTTGATAAGGAGTTCAATGAAGGTAAAGATAACGATGACTTTGAGTATGTGGAGGTTGCATCTGGTATTGAAACAGTTCCATTTACAATCACAAGTGATGAAAACGATGTGGAGCTATACGGAGTGATTGACGATTTTTCATTCAGCGGAACATTCAGTGGAATCCTCGAAATAGGAGAGCACACGTTAATTGCAACGGTTCACAAAGACAACTATACCGATAAAACTGTAGTCAGGAAAATAAAGGTTGTGAAAACTTTGGACTATGCTTCAATTACATTCGGAATAGCGTCCAATGGCAACATTGATGATGAAGATTTCGAGTATATCGAAGTTGGTTCGACAAATGAAACAGTTCCTTACACTATCAGCAGTGAAAACGGAACAACACTCACATGTTCTATAACTAAGAATGAGCAGAACTTCAGTGATGAACCAAGCGGAGAACTTGCTATTGGTTCATACATAATTGACGCAACGGTTCATAAGGATTATTATGGAGATGTGACTGTTACTAAAAAAATTAAAGTTGTTAAATCGCTGTCTGCACCTTCTATTACGGTTGGTAATGACGATAACTGGTTTGAGTATATCGAAGTTGCTTCGGACGATGAGAAAGTTCCATACACAATAAATAGCACCGAAAGCGGAGCGACACTTACTGGTTATGTTGGTGAAGTATCATTTGAAGGAGCGAAAAGCGGAGAACTAGCCGTGGGTTCGTATACAATTACCGCAACTGTTCGAAAAGACAATTATAACGAAGTAACTGTTACCAGAAACATTAATGTTGTGGTAGCATTGCAAGGTGCGTCGTTCTTGTTCGGAAAAGCCTTCAATGGGTATAAAGATGCTCAAGACAATGAGTATATTGAAGTTGCTTCTAACTCAGATGTGGTTTCTTACACGATTAAAAGCATCGAAAATGGTGTGACACTTACCGGTAGTGTTGACGGCACATCATTTACTGGAACAAAAAATGGAACACTCTCGGTTGGGCAGCACACGCTTACGGCAACAATCAGCAAAGAAAATCTGGCGGATGTGACTGTCACCAAGAAAGTTACGATTGTAAAATCTTTGACAGCAGCTTCTTTCTCATTCGGGAAGGAGTTTAACGGGCACCAAGATTCAAATGGTTTTGAGTATATCGAAGTTGCTTCTAACTCAGAGAATGTCTCTTACTCAGTTGCAAGCGGCGAAAGCGGGGTTAGCATTGCGTGCACCATTAACGGCTCTACAGTCGCAAACAGCGGAACATTATCTGTTGGAGAACACACTATTGTTGCAACGGTTCACAAAGATTATTATACCGATGTGGTGGTTACCAAAAAAGTTAAAGTTGTCAAATCGTTGATTGCCGCAACATTCACATTTGGAAAACAGTCTAATGGTAATACTGATTCAAATGGATATGAGTATTTTGAAGTTTCGTCAAGTTCGGGAACCATTTCTTACACAATTGCCAATCCTAACTCAGAAAACGGAGTCAGCCTGAGTGGTACTGTTGATGGCACTAAGTATAATGGGCCAAAAAGCGGAGAGCTTTCAGTTGGTTCGCATACTCTTATCGCAACAATTCACATAGATAATCAAACAGATGTGGTGGTAACTAAAAAAATCATGGTTGTGAAGACTCTGGCACCAGCATCAATCTCGTTTGGAAAAGCGTTCAGCGGGTATAGCGCAAACGGCTTTGACTATATTGAAGTTGCTTCTAATTCGACAACAGTTTCTTATTCAATTACAACCAGCGAAAGTGGTGCTAGCATAGTTAGCACAATTAACAATTCTTCGGTGGCAAATAGTGGAAATCTTGCAATTGGGGAGCATACAATTCAAGTAACGGTTCGCAAAAACTGTTACACAGACGTAACCGTTACCAAAAAAGTGAAAGTTGTACGCGAACTGCAAGAGCCGACTATTAATTTCTCAAGTGATTATAATGCTTCGTTTGGTAACGGAACAAGTGAAAACTCAAATTATACTTCCGGCAAGGGGTATTTAGTTAAGGATGTTAGCCTTAAAAACGACGGAACAGGATATTTGAATTATTCGTTTTCTTCAAGTGATAATGCTACTATAACCATAACCACCGAAAACGGCTCTGGCATTTCAACATCGGGCAAACTTAATATAGGTCCGCACACATTGACCGTTACTGTGGCAAAGAGTTTATATGGAACCAAAACGTTCACCAAGAAAATATACATACAAGGAACATTGAACGATGCAACTATTTCCTCGTCGAACGGAACAAATACCAGCGGAAACAACTGGCAGTTCAGTTACTTGAGATACAATGACATGTCCGTTTCGGTATCTGTTGGTAACACAGGAAATTCTATATCGGTAACGGCCGGAGGCTCGTCAAAAGGAACAAGTTTCAGCCTTTCTCATGGTTTTAGCGGAAATATCGTTGTTACTCAAACGCGGCAATACTGCAAGACAAAGACAACTACCAAAACTATGAATGTGACAATTAAGCCGGTAACATGGAAAGTTGGTGATTGCTGTCTATATTATGATGCTGATGATTCCGGGTCTGAATGTGAAATATATGGTACAGTATATCTCGGGAAAAATGGAAGTTATAACGAACTTCGAAGTTTCAGTAATGTTAATTTTGCATTGAAGGCTTGGGATTGCTTTAATCACGCGAATTTGTCTTTCACCCTGACCAGCCCGTCAGACTATATATGCTATAAATCGGAAGATATGAAAGAGGATGATGTGACTAAATGGGATGAGATTGGCGAAGTAAGCAGAGATGTTACTTTGGAAACATTAGCTGATTGGGAAAGGAATAATAATGGCGTCTATTTTACTGTGTGGAATTCAAGCGGAGATAGTATGGGACACCGCATTTATTATACTATAAGTGATTAAAACGCTCAATTTCTTCATTAAAGAAATAGTGAGATAAATATCTCATAGAAAAACACTAAAGCGAAAAAGGAGTTTTTGCAGTATGAGAAATTAAAAGCCTCCGAGGAATTAGCCTTGGAGGCTTTTTTGTTTGTGGGGGCAGAGAGCAGATAAAAATCCCTAAAACTCTGAATCATAATATCTAAAATAATTAGTATTATTGTAGGTTGCATTCGGATATTCCCAATGCATGCGTAAGCGATTATTAATCAATGCCATATTGATATGAAAAAACTATTATCAACCCTGATGCTCATAGCGTTATCGGCTATTGTTACGACCGGTGCTATGGCGCAAAACTCATTTAGTTATCAATCTGTTATCCGC
>JAFYYJ010000035.1 GCA_017557605.1 Salinivirgaceae bacterium | reverse complement strand
CTCGTAGCCATCGGTTTTCATATTGAGCTCGTTCATACGGGCCAGCAATTTGCCGTAGTCTTCCTCACGCACGCTGCCGCCGATGATTTCGCCAATCTGCGGGAACAGAACGTCGGTGCCCTGAACGGTTTTTCCGTCCTCATTCTGCTTCATATAGAACGATTTAATCTCTTTCGGATAGTCAATCATAATGACCGGCTTTTTGAAGTGCTCCTCAACCAGGAAGCGCTCGTGCTCGCTGGCAAGGTCGCAGCCCCAGTAAACCGGGAATTCGAATTTATGACCTTTGGCAATGGCATCTTCGAGAATCTTAATTCCTTCGGTATAAGGCAGATGAATAAATTCGGTGTTGATTACAGAGTTGAGTCTTTCGAGCAGGTTCTTGTCAATCATCTTGTTAAGGAATGCAAGGTCGTCCTGGCAGTTGTCGAGCGCCCATTTCACGCAGTATTTGATGAATTCCTCCTCAAGAGCCATCAGGTCGTCAATGTCGTAGAAGGCCATTTCTGGCTCAATCATCCAGAACTCGGCCAAGTGGCGCGGGGTGTTCGAGTTTTCAGCGCGGAAAGTCGGGCCGAAGGTGTAGATTGCGCCAAGAGCGGTGGCGGCCAACTCACCCTCGAGCTGTCCCGAAACGGTCAGGCTGGTCTGCTTGCCAAAGAAATCGTCGGTGTAGATTATCTTGCCGTTTTCGTCTTTCTGCAGGTCGTAAAGGTTTTTGGTCGTAACCTGGAACATCTGGCCGGCACCCTCGCAGTCGCTTGCGGTGATGAGCGGCGAGTGGAAATATACGAAACCTTTGTCGTGGAAGAACTTATGGATGGCGATGGCCATATTGTGACGGATGCGGAACACGGCGCCGAAAGTGTTTGTACGCAGACGCAAGTGAGCGTACTGGCGCATATATTCCATTGTCTGGCCTTTTTTCTGCATCGGGTAATCCTGCGGGCAAGCACCAAAGAGTTTTATCTCTTTTGCTTGAATCTCAACACTTTGTCCTATACCAACGCTCTGAACAAGTTTTCCGGTAACGCTCAGGCAGGCGCCGGTGGTTATCTGTTTCAAAAGTTCTTCGTCGAAGTTCACCACATCGGCAACAATCTGCACGTTGTTGATTGTCGAGCCATCGTTCAAGGCGATGAAAACCACGGTTTTGCTGTCGCGCTTTGTACGCACCCAACCCATCACAACCACTTCAGTGTCAACCTTTCCCGATTTCAGGACGTCAACAATTTTTGTCCTTTTCTGCATAATATTTTGTCTTTTTTCGTTTCAAATTTTCACGGTGCGAATTTATAATATTTGTTTTAACCTCAGAACAATAGAAAAACACGTAAATATTTTAAAACACCACAATAAAAACAGGGGCATAAGCCCCTGTCTGTGATATTGGACGCGAGAAATCGCGTCCCTACGAAATGCGGACACACGCGGTGCGTCCCTACACCGTTATTTCAATTTCTCTAAAATCTCCTTCATCTGCGCTTTCAGCTCATCCACCTCTTTAGCTTTGGCCTCCAGTTTCTCTATCTTCTTGTTCTGCGCATCAATTATGCCTTGCTGCTCTTTGATGGCCTCAATCAACAATGGTGTTATATTGCTATAATTGACTGATTTATATCCGTCCGCGCCTGTTTCGACGGCCTCAGGCAAAACGTCCTCAACTTCTTGTGCAATAACGCCCACATGGCGGTCGCTGTCGAAATTCTTGTTTGGAAACTCCTTAACGCGCCACTCGTAAGTTATTCCGTTGAGTGTAAGCACCTTATCCAGTGCGCGCTCAAGTGGCTTGATGTTGGTTTTCAGGCGTTGGTCGGACGTTTGGTCCACACCGTTGGTGGCATATACCATATTCCACATATTGGTTGAAGTGCCTAAAGTGTATGTAGGCATATAATCTTGCCAATCATATTTTGTTACAGCCGGATATAAGTTCCCTCTAAATTCGGTATCGCCACTTTTATAAACAACCATGGCATTACTCCTGTTATAGTTTTCTGAACCATTACCTATAACAAACAATCTGTCCGTACCTGACCATAACCATTGTTCACCATAATTAGTAAAATCACCGGCTATAGTATCATTATACAACCCTATAACCATCTCGCCTAAAGTTTGTGCTATAGTAGCGTGCCCCATTGTAGTACTAGCATTGCCTCTTGCTTTCGTGTACCATCCCACTGCTGTAGAATTTTTGCCCTGCGCTGTTGTTTCGTTACCCATAGCGGAGGAGTTTTCTCCACAGGCCTCTGTAATAAATCCCATTGCAGTGGATTTCCATCCGCTGGCCTTTGTACAACATCCCATAGCTGTGGAACTCCATCCATTGGCAGAAGTACGGTCTCCTATAGCGGTAGACCACCTTCCCGTTACATTTGTATAGTATCCCAAGGCAATGGACGATTCTTCGCTTACTTTTGCGCTATCACCTATTGCTATAGAACCTGCATTGCTTGCAATTGAATTTTTGCCCATTGCTATAGAATAATTACCTTCGGCTTTTGTCCCTGAACCTGTAGCTATGGAAAAATCTCCACTGGCAATAGTACTATTTCCTATTGCAGTAGAAACACTACCACTTGCAACCGAATTACTTCCCATTGCGGTAGCGCTCCAATTTGTAGCTTTTGTCATTGCACCCATAGCTGTAGCGGCCGCAGAACCCAATTTGACATTGCCAGCAGTAGTTATCAACCCCATTGCTGTAGAACCCATACCGGTGGAGGTTGTCGCAAAACCCAACGCTGTTGAATAGGAGCCCGCATTTGCGGATGTTCCAATGGCAACAGAATTTTCTCCATTGGCTTTGGAATTGACACCCATAGCTAAAGAACCTCTTGCACTCGCCACTGTTCCTGCGCCAATAGCGTAAGCGTAATTACCAGTAGCTTTGGCTGGAACTATATATTCATTAGGTCGATTTATATCAATAGAATCACGACCTTCACTGCCTAATGCAAAACTACTTATGCCAGTTGCAATGGCTCCAGCACCAAAAGCATAACTACCTACGCCTTGAGCTTGAGCTGAGTCGCCCAAAGCATATGAACGTAAAGCTTCTGCGTTGGCTTTGCGGCCAATAGCTGTAGTGTAGTCGCCTTTAGCAACCGACTTATAACCCAATGCCTGCGAATACTCGCCAATGGCCTTGTTTTGGAAACCAGCGTTAAATGAGTTTGTTCCCACGCTGTCGGGGTGCTCAACTTTCAGGTTACCAGCCATAAAGGCGTTTTTCTCAGGATACCAGTAAACGCGGTTTTCTTCGTTAAGAGTTTTGGCATTTTTAGCAAGGTCGATGTTAAACAGGTCGCTTGAACCAGATTTGCCGCCACTCTTTCCGGCTACGGCAAAACCACTTTTGGCAGCTTTGCTGTCGTTGGCTTCATCAATGTAAACACGGGTGCTGTCGGAGTCAATGAGCAAATAGTTTGAGTTGGCTGTTTGGCCGTCTTTGCTTTTTTTCACGCTTGCCACAGCAAACTTGGCTTTGGCCGCTTTGCCATTGGTTTCTTCGTCAATAAACACTTGTGTACCTTCATCATTAATAGCCAGATAGTTGGCGTTAGAGCCTTTGCTTCCACTTTTGCCAGCCACGGCAAAACCACTCTTGGCTGCCTTGCCTTCGCTGTCGTCAATGTAAACGCGAGTGCTGTCGGAATTGACAATCAGATAGTTGTCGTTGCCTTTGCCGCTTTTACCTGCCACAGCAAATGTAGCCTTGGCGGCTTTGCCATTTGCATCATCATCGATATAGACTCTTGTTCCTTCCTCATTGATTACAAGCACGTTATCTTCTGTTGTTTTTCCTTTTTTCACGCTCGCCACGGCAAATGTGGCTTTGGCTGCTTTGTCGTTCTCGCCATCAACATAAACCTTTGTACCTTCTTCGCTGATTACGAGCATGTTATCCTCTGCGGTTTTCCCTTTTCTTACACTTGCCACGGCAAATGTGGCTTTGGCTGCTTTATCGTTCTCGCCATCAACATAAACTTTTGTGCCTTCTTTGTTTACAACAAAATACTGGCTTTCTTCATCGGCTTTTCCTGAGCGGCCAGCCACGGCAAAACCGCTTTTAGCGGCTTTTGCGTCGTTCTCGTCAACATACACGCGGACACCGTTTTTATAAACAGCGAAAACCACGTTTCCGTCCTCGTCTTTAACCGAGAACAGAGCCTCATCATCGCCTGTGTTGGCTTTTGCCTGAATCTGAATCTCGCTCGGATTGTCTATCTCGCTGGTTTTCTTGGCATATTGGGCATACGGCACAGTATGAATAGTCGTCTGTCCCATGTCATCAAAACTGCCGGAGCCGTCAATATCAACTTCGGTTTTCAATGTCAGCTGCATCGTTTCCCACGGCACAGCGCTGAATGTACCAATGGTAGCCGTTCCCTCACCAACAATGACGGTTATGTTGCCATAAGCGTTGGTTTTTGTCTTTTGCGTTTCCTGATAGCATACAGCATCGCCATTCATAATGCTGATACGAAGCGTAACGTCATGGTTGCTAATCACTTCGCCATTGTTGCGGATAACCGCTTGGTAGTTGAAGCCGCTCTGGGCCATTGTCATTGTTGTTGCAAGCATGGTTGCAACTGCCAGAATGAAGTTTTTTACTTTTCTCATAACATTTTGATTTTTCTGTTGTTACAGTTTTTGTTTGGTTTGCTACATGATTGAAATAGGCACTAAAAATACAAAAGAATTTGAAAAAAGAAAAGAGCCGTTTTCGATTAATCAGTTATTGTCATTTTGATATATTTGTACATCACTTTACAAACTAAATATTTATGAATAAAATTTTCAAATCGTTGATTGTTTGTGCATTATGCACTGCTACATTTCCGTGCTTCGCGCAATGCGCCAATGCCGCTAACTGCAATTCAGCAACACTTTACCTGGCAGTCGCCGCTTTGGTTATTTCTATTTCGGCCTTGCTGCTTGCCATTCGCAATTATCGCATTAGCAAAAAGAACATGATTAACTCAACCGAGGATTTCCAACTTATGCTCGATAGCACAAAAAGCACTATCGATAAGGATATCAAGAACTTGAGCCGTGAACTTAAACGCTTGAGCAAATCGGCAGGCATCCAGAGCGAAGCTGCCAAACCGGAGAAAGAAACTGATGACGAGAAGGTTGAGATGCCGTCGCGCGCCAATGCCAACCGCCGCCGCACCAACTACCACAATCGTCCGAACAACGGCAACGCACAAGCCGATAACACCGCTGCCGAATAATCTGCTTGCCAGATGATTGTACCGGCAAAAATAAAACAAGGCGATAAGATAGGTATTGTGGCTCCGGCCCGGTTCATCAAGCCCGAGCAATACGAACCTATATGTCAGTTTATTGAAAAACAAGGGTTTGTGCCCGTTTTAGGCGACACCACACACCTTGAGCACAACATTTTTGCCGGCACTGACACCGCCCGCGCCACCGATTTGCAACAGATGATTGACAACCCTGAGATAAGGGCTATCCTTTGTGTACGAGGCGGTTATGGCTGCATCCGCATGGTTGGCGGTGTAAACTTCAGACCATTACGCCGTCGCCCCAAGTGGATAGCAGGCTTCAGCGACATCACCGTGCTGCACTCAGCCCTGTCGGCCATTGGCGTGGCAAGCATCCACGGCCAGATGCCGGTCAACTTCACAAGCGACAACACAAGCGCCAGCGAGCTTTTCGAGGTAATGCAAGGCCAGCTGCCGCAATATGTTTTTTCGGGCAACAGCAACCGCCAAGGTACAGCCAAAGCCGATGTTGTGGGTGGAAACCTTGCCGTCTTGTGCTCCATTATCGGCACTCAGTATCAGACCGACTGGTCGGGTAAGATTCTGTTTATCGAAGATGTGGGCGAACCGCTCTACCGCATCGACCGCATGATGCAGCAACTGCGGCACGCCAACCTTCTGAAAGATTTGGCCGGCCTAGTTGTCGGTTACTTTACCGATGCCGAAGACAATACCCCGTCGTTCGGAATGACAGTAAACGATATAGTTATGGACGCTGTTGCCGGCTACGATTATCCGGTGGCATTCGGTTTCCCGGCAGGTCACCAGCAGCCTAACAGTCCACTTATCTTCGGCCGAAAAGCTTGTCTAACAGTCAATAACAGCGATGCCACGCTAAACTATTAATGCCATGGCCGAGAACAACCGCCTGAAAAACATTGTGATAGATGTTGTGCGGATGATTTTTCCGGCCCGGTGCTGCGCATGCCGCCAGCCTTTGTTCCGCAACGAGAAAGTGCTGTGCATGGGTTGCACGATGAAAATGCCTAAAACAAATTTTCACAAGCAAAAAGGAAATCTTGTCGAGAAATCGTTTTGGGGCAGAGTGCTGATTGAGCGCGCCACATCGTATTTCTATTTTGTCAAAGGAAGTGATTTTCAGCATCTTCTGCACAATCTGAAATATCACGGACACTATGAGGTTGGCATCTATATGGGCGAATGTATGGGGCACGAGCTGGCCAATGAGCCCGATTTCACTCACTTCGACGCCATAATACCCGTGCCTCTGCACCCAGGCAAGCTGCGCAAACGAGGCTACAATCAGAGCGAGATGATTGCCCGCGGACTATCGAAGGCTCTTGGCGTGCCAGTAGACACCAAAACACTCCGACGCAAGGTTTTCACCGAGACGCAGACCAAAAAAACGCGCATTGAGCGATGGGAGAACGTTCGCGATGTGTTTGAATCAGACCAGTCGGCGCTGCTCAACGGCAAGCACATTCTGCTTGTCGACGATGTGCTGACAACCGGAGCCACAATTGAAGGCTGCGCCAACGCTCTGCGCCTGCACAACCCTGCTGTTAAGATTAGCGTGGCAACTCTGGCGTTTGCACATAATTGAATCAGCCAGGCTCTCAGCACCTTGCATACACCTTGCCTGGCAGTGTCTTTACAAGCCCTTTCATCTCCATTGAGAGCAATAATACCGACACTTTCGGCATCGAGAGTTCTGTCTGGCGGCAGATTTCGTCAATGGTAAGGTCGTTTTCCTGCAACGCATCATAAATTTTCTGACTTTCAGGGTCAAGCTCGACAAACAGCTGTTTCTGCACCGCTTTGGGCTGAGTGTTCCAACCCAAGAAATACTCAATGTCGGCAAACGATTCAATCAGCTGTGCCTGATGGCTCTTAATCAGCATGTTGCAGCCGAGCGAGTAACGGTCGGTGTTGCGTCCGGGAAGGGCGAAAACATCGCGGCTGTAGGAGTTTGCTATCTCGGCAGTTATCAACGAGCCGCCTTTGATGTCCGACTCCACAACCAATGTAGCATCGCACAGTCCGGCAATGATGCGGTTGCGACGGACAAAATTGTTCTTGTCGGCAAAAACCTTCTGGAAAAACTCTGTCACCAGACATCCTTTTTTGGTCATCTGTGCGGCAATGTCACGATGCGCGGACGGGTAGATGGTGTCTAGACCGTGCCCCAGAACGCCAATGGTGGGTACATCAAACTCAAGCGCCGCCTTGTGTGCCGCCACATCGATGCCGTAGGCCAGACCGCTGACAATGCAGATGCCAGCACCTTTGTTTTTGGCCTCCTCGACAAGCTGGCGGCAGAACGCCTGTCCGCGTTGCGATGCGTTACGCGTTCCCACAACGGCCAAATATTTTAGCTGATTATCAATCGGCTGCCCTTTTGTAAACAAGATAAGCGGAGCGTCTTCGCACTGCTTCAGCCTTTCAGGATAACGATTGTCGAACCAACTGATGATGTTTATATCGAATTTGCGGGCAAACTCCAACGTTTCGTCGGCTTTCTGATAGTAATCGGTTTTGGTTATCACCTCCGACAAGGTTTGTCCTATACCGGGAACGCGCTGCAAATCAGCGTTTTTCAGTTTAAAAATCTCCTTGATTCCGCCACCGTACGATATAAGCCGCCGCGCTATTGTGCTGCCGATGCCAGGAATGGCCCAGAGCGCAAGATAATCGCGAATATCCTCAGCCTCGGCCCCCATTAAGCGTCGCGTTTTTTGATGGTTTCCAAAAGAGCGAACGAGCGTTTCATCTTCTCAACATCTTCATTATTAAGAAGATTAATGCAGATTTTTGGGTATTCAGCCTTTCCTCCAGGCGTGTTTTTAAATATGGTAAGATGCGTTTGCAGCCCACTTTTCTGTATCGAGTAACCGGCAAAATCGGCCGCGTTTATTTCGATTGAATTATTATCTGTCCGTATGGGCCAAAGCGCTTTGTATCTGACAATTACCTTTTCGGGAGAGACAAACACCATAATGTAATTATAGTGCATCAGCATAGCAAAAACCGCGTAAGCCACCAAAACACCGCCGCCAATAATGACCGGCAACATGCCGCTTGCAACATCGAGCAAATAAATCAACGCCACCGACAGCACTACAACTGCCGGAATAACAGCGTACAAGAGCCTTACCTGCGATGCGATATTTTTATTGTCTATCTTCATACTGACAGCCGTTTCGATGTTTGTAAAACACAAAATGTGCCAGACAAACTTCAACTGTCAACTAAAAACGTCTATTTGTCAATTCTGAAAAAATAAAGGCGCATTTTTGGTGCGCCTCTATTCTGTATGACTTTCAATTTATTACAATCCGAACGCCTTTTTCACAATGTCGACATAGTCGAGTTTTTCCCAAGTGAAGAGTTCAACTTCCAACTCTTTCTTGCCCGAATACGGTGATTCGAAAATCTTCTTCACTTTCTTCGGCTCACGTCCCATATGTCCGTACGATGCGGTCTCCTCGTAAATCGGGTTACGCAGTTTCAAGCGGTCTTCAATGGCTGCCGGACGAAGGTCGAATATCTCAGAAACTTTTTGAGCAATCTCTCCGTCGCTAATCTTCACTTTCGATGTGCCGTAAGTGTTGACAAAAACACCAACCGGACGAGCCACGCCGATAGCGTAGGCAACCTGTACAAGCACCTCGCTTGCAACTCCTGCAGCGACAAGATTCTTGGCTATATGGCGGGCCGCATAAGCTGCCGAACGGTCAACCTTCGATGGGTCTTTTCCTGAGAAAGCGCCACCGCCGTGCGCACCCTTGCCTCCGTAGGTGTCCACAATAATCTTGCGGCCTGTCAGACCTGTGTCGCCGTGAGGTCCTCCAATAACAAACTTGCCTGTCGGATTAACGTGCAGGATGAAATTGCCGTCGAACAAAGCCTGAACGCGTGCCGGCAACTTGGCAACGGTGCGCGGAATAAGAATGTCGCGCACATCTTGTTTGATTTTTGCAAGCATTGGCTCATCTGCATCAAACTCATCGTGTTGAGTTGAAACAACTATAGTGTGAATTCTAACCGGCTGATTGTCATCGTTATATTCTATTGTAACCTGACTCTTGGCATCGGGGCGAAGGTATGTCATCACTTTACCCTCGCGACGAATGGCAGCCAGCTCAAGCAAGAGTTTGTGCGACAGTTCGAGCGAAAGCGGCATATAGTTGTCGGTCTCGGTGCAAGCGTAACCGAACATCATACCCTGGTCGCCGGCTCCTTGGTCCATATGGTTTTCGCGAACCACACCACGATTGATGTCAGCCGACTGTTCGTGAATGGCCGAGAGTACTCCGCACGAGTCGCCCTCAAATCTGTACTCGCCTTTGGTATAACCAATGCGGTTAATTACACGGCGTGCAACTTCTTGAACATCAACGTAAGCCTCAGAGCGAACCTCTCCTGCCAAAATAACCTGACCTGTTGTTACAAGAGTCTCACAAGCCACTTTCGATGCTGGGTCGAAAGCTAAAAACTGGTCGACAAGCGCGTCCGAAATCTGGTCAGCCACCTTGTCTGGATGTCCTTCAGACACCGATTCTGATGTGAATAAATATCCCATATCTGTATTATTTTGATTATAAACTATTTTTGGGAAAAACAGGGCGGTTGCAATGAAAAGCGTGCTTTAGCATTTTTTTCTGTGGTTGCAATCAACTCAAATCTTTCCACAACGGCGCAAAGATACAACACAAACTGAAATAAACGAAATGTGCCGTGATTTTTTCCAAAAACGCTTTAGAACACTCTCTCCTTCAGCCAAACTCACTTCATCTTCTCAAACCCTTCGCCATAGACGCTCATAACAGCTTCCTGCGAGATGAACGCTTGCGGGTCGATTTGCTTGACAATCTTGTGAACGGCCTGAACCTGAGTCTTTTTCACTATCGAAAGTATAACTTTCATCTCCTTTTTCGAGTACCAGCCCTGACCGTCGAGAATGGTTACGCCGCGGTCGAGTTGCGATGTGATGGCGTCGGCAATCTCGGCATAGTGCTTCGAGAAAATCATCATCTGCACCGACTGTTTGCGACCGACAAGCACAATATCAATGCAATATGTGAGCGTGAACATCGCCACAAAACCGTAAACCATTTTCTCGACACTATTGAAAATGAAGTACGACGAAGCCACAACCAACGCGTCGCAGACCATAATAGCGCGGCCAGGCATAATATCGCGGTACTTGTTTATTATCATTGCAATAATATCAGTGCCGCCCGTGCTGCCGCCCTGCATAAACACAATGCCGATGCCCAAACCGCCAATGGCGCCGCCAATCACTGTGGCCATAAACGCTTCATTGACAATTGGTTCTGTTATTACGCCGCGCAGTATGCGGACAAAAAGCGTAATCATTGCAATGCTATAGATGGTTCTAACGCCGAACGACGCGCCTAGAATCTTGATGGCCAATGCCAAAAGAATGACATTGATGCCTACGTAAGAATATTCAACAGGGAATCCGGTGGCGTAGAAGATGGCCGAAGCCATACCTGCCACACCGCCGCTCACCACCTGAGCCGGCAGAATGAACGACGCCCAACCCAACGCGTAAATGAACAGCCCTACCGTCATTATGGCGTATGAACGGATGGTTTCTGGTATTGATGCCTGCATTTTCATAACAAAATAATTTTCAATAGCACATACAAATCTACAGCAGAATTGGCAAAATGGTTTCGAAAATCGAACGCAAAAATTTTTTCATCCACACTGCAACCTTTTCAAAAACCCGCATCAATAGTGCGTAACTATAAAAATCGAACGAATGAAAAAATTAACCTTTTTGGCAACATTGATTGTTGCAATGACAACTTTTGCGCAAGCGCAAACAACACAAACAATCAGAGGACAAGTAACCGACGTGGCGTCGGGCGAGCCGATGACGGGCGCAACTATTATGGTTGATGGACAGACTGATATGGCCGCCGTTTCCGATGCTGACGGACGTTTCGCAATACAAAAGGTGCCCGTGGGACGACACACAGTCAGAGTGAGTTTTGTGGGCTACGAGCCGTTGGAACTCAAGGAGCAGTTGCTGTCGTCGGGCAAGGAGATGGTGCTGGACCTGAAAATGACCGAGAGCATATCGACACTTGACGAGGTGGTGGTTAAACCGCAGGTTAACAAACAGTTGCCACTCAATGAGATGGCGCAAGTCGGAGCACGTATGTTCAGTGTCGAAGAGGCGTCGCGGTATGCTGGCGGTGTGTCGGACCCTGCGCGCACGGCATCGATGTTCCCAGGTGTGGCGGGAAGCGGCGTTTATAATGGTATCAGCATTCACGGCAACTCGCCGCAGATGCTGCAGTGGCGCGTTGAGGGGGTTGAGGTGAACAATCCCAACCACTTTGCCGACATCACAATGGCGGGCGGCGGTATTTTCACTTCGCTCAACGGTACGGTGCTGGCCAACAGCGATTTTATGACGGGCGCAATGCCTGCCGAATATGGCAACGCACTGTCGGGCGCTTTCGATATGAAAATGCGCACGGGTAACAACACCAAATACGAGCACGCTGTTCAACTGGGCACGCTGGGCGTCGATTTTGCTTCGGAAGGCCCCATTGGCAAGGAATCGAAGGCTTCGTACCTTGTCAATTATCGATATAGTTTTATGGAAATCGCCAAGAAAATCCACGCCATAAATATTACACAAACAATGGATTATCAGGATTTAAGTGCGAAACTGAACTTCCCGACTGAAAAAGCGGGCACTTTTGCCGTATGGTTCACAGGATTGATTGACAATTTCGGCAACGAATTGTCTGATTCGACTGAATGGGAATCGCTGTGGGACGCTTGCGAATCGTGGGCGAATCAACGCAGTTGCGCGGGCGGTCTGACGCATACCTACCGCTTCGACGGGGGTGGCACACTCACATCGTCGGTGGCCTACACGGGCTCTTATTATAAATTGTACTCGAAACTCTACGACGACAATTTGAATGAATTACCATATCTGGAAGGCGAGAACAGTCAGAACAACCTGATTGTCAGCGTTCAGCATAAGCGGAAAATATCGTCGCGCTACACAATGCAGAACGGCGTTGAGTACCGACATATGAGTTTCAAGGCGTGTGACGATTATGTTCACCGAATTGGCGACCCTGAAATGTACCACGTTTACGACGCCGAAGGCAACACAATGCTGGCCCGTGCCTTCACCAATCACAAAGTGGCTTTGAGTCAGAATTTTTCAACGGTTGCAGGCGTCAATGTTATGTATTTCGGCGTGAACGGACAGACGCTTGTTGAGCCGCGCGTTAGCCTGCAATATCAGGCCACGCCGTCGAGCACTTTTTCGGTGGCCTACGCAATGAACAGCCGCAAGGAATCAATCGGTGCCTATTTTGTCTTTGACGACGATGGTGAGACAGAGGCCAACAAGGACCTTGGTCTGACGCGCTCACACCACGTGTCGTTCACCTTCTCACAACGCCTTGGCGACAACGCCATTCTGAAAATTGAGCCTTATTATCAATGGCTTTTCGACGTGCCTGTTGAAGAAGGAACAACTTACTCGGTCATAAACGAACGTAGTTTCCTGCAAGGCAAAGTGTTGACCAACGACGGTCTGGGCCGCAACTATGGTATCGACCTGACGCTGGAACGCTATCTGAAAAACGGCTTCTACGGAATGTTTACGGGCACCGTGTTCCGCTCGGAATACCGCGACGCGCAGCACGAGTGGCACCATACGCTTTACGACCTTGGCTACATCACCAACGCTTTGGGCGGAAAGGAATGGATGGTTGGCCCGAACAAGAAGAACGTTTTGGGTATCAACGGCCGTTTGACGGTTATGGGCGGTGGCCGATATACACCTGAAGTCGAAGGCGTTACATTCGAAGATGTACTGAACGACCCCTATTGGGAAATGCCGCGTCAGGAAGACAAGCCATTCGAGAAAAAAATGGATACCAACGTGGGTTATGCTTTCTCGGTGAAATACACCATTAACAAAGAGCGCGTGGCGCACCATTTCATACTTGAATATCTGAATGTCAAATCGTTTGAAGGTCGCGGATTCAACCGCCGCACAAACAAAATCGTCGATTACTACACATCGCTCACCTTCCCGAACGTGGCTTATAGGATTGAGTTTTGAGAGTACGCTAACACTGTATGCACTTGATATAAAGGTTGTTTTTGAATGCAGTCCCGATAGATTTTCGGGGCTGTATTTCTTCTCGCACTGACAAGACACTGATTTCTACAGTTAAACTTCCAGAACTTCTTGGCGGTATGCGAGTTTTTCAGAAAGATATAAGGTCTATAGAAATCAAATTAGGGAAAATTTTCCTTTAATTTCCCCTAATTTCCCTTAATTATGGTTTAGAGACTGCTTTTATGAGCTCCTCAAATCGCTTTGATTTAATATATCCCATCGCCCGTTTGTTTAAATTGGTTGATGTCAGGTACTCCATCTCCACTAATTCCTGCAAATCTGTTCTGGCAGTCCTTACCGAGACATCAAACTGTGTGGCTAATTCTTTAGGAGTGAACATAGCACGCTTATTGTCCGAGATTGTCTTGAGCACATACCTTTGGCGTTCGTTGATATTTAGTATTCCAACGAATCTGAGAATGTTCTGCTGTTCGTCAATTTTGCGTTGTAGATATTTCTTCAATTCTTCGAAGGCTTTTTTCATTACATCCAAGTGATACTGTATGAAATATGATAGGTCATTTCCGTCGCACTCGGTGTACTGATAGGCTTTTTCGTACGCTGTTTTATTGACGTAAATGATTCTGGAAATTGAAAGGTACTCGGTTAACCAATAGCCTTTCTTGATCATATACCAATAAAAGAGAGACCTTGCGGTTCTTCCGTTGCCATCAGCAAATGGATGTATATAAGCCAGTATAAAATGGATGACGATGCCTTTAATAATGGGGTGGATGAAGTTGTCGCAATCATCGTTGTTGGCAAAATCGCACAAATCATGAATCAACCCGTCAATTTCAGTATATGCGGGCGGGGTGTGCGCCACGTGGCCAGTAATGCCGTCAACCACATATATGTCATCGTTTTGGCGGAACACACCTTCGTCTTCAGGATTGTCTAAAGTCTTGTTGGTTATTGAATGGTGAATGTCGAGCAAACTTTCTACTGAGAACACCTCATTTGCGTTTTTTGAGATTTTGCTGATGGTCTCGTAGTTGTTGATTATCATTTGCTGACTCCTGTTTTTAGGCTTCAACTGTCTACGAAGCATATCTTTTGCTATCCGCCGCGTTGTAGAGGCTCCTTCCATTTGACTAGATGCTATAGCCTCCTCCATGATGGAACTGATCAAGTAGTAGTTTTTGTCAGTGGTGGGAATAATGTTTTGGGTGCCAAGACTTCCTCCCAAATTCATATCAAAATCATGAAGCAGTGCCAGCATATTCTTCGTGACCGTGAAGTGAAAAGTGTGTTTACCAAACTGAATGTTTTGGGCGTTCAGTCCACGTTGAATCTTTACGGCTTGCCATAATACTTCCTTGTCAATGTCTTTGGAACCGAGATATTTCACTTTGTCCCAATACAAATACTCATTGCTGATTTTTTGGAATAGTGGCTGTGCGTTGGAATCATATAACAATAGCATAGCATTCGCCAGCTTTTCATGATTCAATTTTGGAGTTGGTTCAATTTTCATAGTTCAGTTATCGTTTGCAACGATGAAATATTATTTCTCAAAAATAGAGGAAATTTCCCTTTGATTTCCCATCTTTTCCCATCTTTTTTCAAAATCCACTATTATTTTTACTATTTTTATAGTCTAATTGCGCACACAGTTAATGAACTACCAACGTTTAGGCGACTATATCAGAGAAGTGTATATCCGCAACCGCAATTTGAAATGAAACTTGTTGGCATACTATTTTGTACCGTCAATGGAAGGAATGAAAGATATTTCATATGAATGTTGAGTGCGATTTCTTATTAATTGAAAATAGAAGTAATTTTGAAATTAACATAATTACAGTCTTTGCTATTGGCGAGGATGGGAAAGTAAAAACAAACAAATATGGCTAATTCAGATTTAAAAATTACAGCGCAATCAATAAGAACGGAATTAAAGTCATTTGAGGATAAACCATATGAATGTTTATTTGAATATATATGGAATTCGTTGGATGCTGGCGCATCTGAAATCAGATTGAATTTTTCAACCCCACCTGAAGGTTTGGGTTATGTAAAAGATGTCGCTTTGTCAGATAATGGTAAAGGATGGGATTTTGATGACGAAGCAACTACAAATAACTTTATGTCATCAACTAAAACCCCTGAGAAAAATAAAACCTTACCCAAAGGCCAATACGGAAGAGGCAGATATGCTTTTATTTGGATTGCTGATAAAATAGAAGTTTATAGCAAATCAAAAAAACTCACTTTACAACACAATACAAATGTTCAAACTGACACTATTGCGGACGAGATAACAGGAACAAGAATAGAATTCATTGGAATTAATGGAAGTTTTTCGGATGCGTTAGCGTCTGATAGATTGCAAAATGAACTCGCTATAGAATTTGGTTGGTTCTTGCTAGAGAACAACAAATATAGAATATATATAAATGATAAGTTATTGAACATTAGCTCCATAATAAAAGATTCTTTAGAATACAAAAAAGTAGACTTACCAAAGGAACTACAACGAAAAATCGTAGATGATTTCTTTGCAAGAATCATTATATGGGAGAAAAAACCATCGGAATATTCTAAATATTACTTTATTGACAGACTTGGCAAGGAACTAACAAAAATAAATACGGGATTAAATAAGAAAAGCGATGAATTTTGGCATTCAGTTTATATTCAGTCCTCATTATTTACAAATGACGAGCAAGATTTGATTGATGATGAAAATAATAGTCAGGCCAAAATAGAATTCGATGGAACTAATAGTATAACGAAAAAACAAATAATTGATTTCTTCAAAAAGGAATTAATAAATATTAGAAAACCATATTTGAAAAAACAATCAGATTCTATGTATGAAAGTCTTGTTGTAGACAATGCGATTCCTGACTTGGCCGAATTTGATATATATGATGAACAATCATTTAGTGAATTACTAAAAACGGTATATATTATTTCCCCCACTTTATTTACGAATAGAAGTAATGCCGAAAAGAAATTTATATGTGCAACTTTTGCTGGGCTTTTGTCTACACGGGATGACAACTTGATTAAAGTTGTTTTGGAGCAACTTCAAGAATTAACAGATGATGAAAAAAGAGATTTATTGGATATTTTAAGTAGAACCCGATTGTCAAACGTGGTTTCAACAATAAAAGAAATAGACCATAGATTGGAAGTTATTGAAAAAATTAAGATACTCATTTCAGAATGGGAGAAGGAAACTTTAGAAGTAAAACATCTTCAAAAGATTTTGGATAATAATTTCTGGATATTTGGAGAACAGTTTAGGTTATTTAGCTCTACAGAGGGTGCTTTGAAAAACGTAATTGTTAAATATGCAACAGAAATACTGAATATTGAAAACCCAGAATTAGCGAATAACCCAAGAGGCGAAGTCGACTTGTTTTTGACAAAAACAGAATCGACAGGGGAATCTATCCAAAAAAACATTGTTGTAGAATTAAAGAGAGCTTCTAAAACATTGGGGAAAGAACAGTATGACCAAATAGAGGGCTATATGAGGAAAATTAAGCAAGAGAATCTTTGTAATGGAGAGAACCAATTATGGGAATTTTATTTGATAGGCAAAGACTACAACGATGAGATATCAGAAAAAATAGAGGCTGCAAGAAACTTTGGAGAAAAAGCAAGAGGTTTGTGTTATAATATCAACGACGGAAGATTTAAAATATATGTCAGAAAATGGTCTGATATTTTGGAAGTTGAATGGGGATATAAAATGAAATACTTAAAAGAAAAACTGAAAATAAAGCAAAAAGATGGTGCAAATACCCCTGATGAGATAACAAAAGAAATCATCAGCTAAATACAATACTGATGTACGAATAACAATAAACCACCATACGAAAATGGTGCTTGAGTTTTATGTGTTATTGTACTTCAATGATGATAGTGCTATAACGGATTGCAGTATAAGAACTTTGTGCAGATGTCACTCAAGGGGGAAACTTGACATTTGAATAGAAGAAAAAATCCAAAAATCACTACCATGGAACTATCAAATTTGAGTAGACGAAGTATTATTACTATTAAACGCAACATCTCCAACCCATATCATATCAAGTATGTCAGTAGCGGCCATTGGAGAATAATATAAGACGATATATTGACAATATATGAAATCGCAATTTAAAAAAGAGTTTGCAAAGCTGTTAGACAACACCAAAGCACCAAGTACTCTTTCACAAGAGGAACACATAAAGGCACTTCGCGAATTGCACGATTTTGTTCAACCTCATATTCCCAGCAAACTTTTTCGCTTTAGAAAATGCGGAATCAATGAGATGATATCCTTTGAACAAGGAACTATTCCGATGTGCATTGCTGACAAGTTTTCTGACAAATATGATTCGAATGTATATTGTAATTATAAATTATTATCTGACCGATTTGAATATTTCTTTAGGTTGACAATTTCAAACATCGTGCAAAAAATTAGACTTAATTCCATTTCTTTTCCAGACTGTCCGTTCAAGACACAAATAATAGATATGATAGAGAATAATGACAGTGACTGCGAAATAGTTAACGTCATAAGAAAGAATTTTGACTCTGTTATTGAAAAAATAAAAACAGAAATGAAGGAACAGGAAGTATGGCCACGGAATAATAAGTTGACAAAAATCGGATGCTTTACAGAAAGGATTGATTCAAAAATTATGTGGGACCATTATGCAGATGGATATAAAGGCTTTGCTTTGGAATACGATTTTAGGAAATGGTATGTTTTGGATGCCAATTTATACCCTATTATATACTCCAACCAAATGTTGGATGCAACAGAAATGATAGACAGAATATGCGCATTTAAATATATCAATAGTATTCAACCAGAGGAAGCGAACAAAAAAATATTTGAATTATTAAAGGAACAATTACTTTGGGAATATCCTATTGATTTAATGTATTTTACCAAAATTTATCTGTATAAAGATAGAAAGGAATACTCCTATGAAAGAGAATGGAGAATGCTGAAAATTTCAATTGATGATAATCAAGACTATATTAGTATTCCTGATAAAGGGTATTTAAGAGCCATTTATTACGGCCTGAATATGGAGCCTCGCTATAAGGCACATTTGAGAACAATTGCAAAAACAAAAGGTATTAAGGAATACGAAGTTGTTCTTAATAAGAACAGCAAGAAATATAGTTTATCTGTAGTTCCTCTTTGAAACACTAAAATGCCTTGGTATAGGGTGTTCCATATTAGTACCATTTTTCAAAAAACTATATTTTTTGTTTTCGTTAGTGTTTTTATATCTTTGGCTTATTGTTGAACAGATAATAACATTCGCTTATGACATAAACTTTTGATAATACGCATATTATAACAGGAAAAAGCAAGTAGCATAATCTGGAGTCTTTGAAACCTGGACAGTTTTGAAAACACAAACCAGAAATGAGTAAAGATGTTCCTCGCCTTTAGGCGTGGACTTTATTCGTTGTAATTGGTTTGTGTTAGGTAGTCCAGGACCTCAAGGATTCCGATGAAAGCGAAAAAAGTATCACGCTTTTTTTATGTGCGTTTTTATTGATACGGCGGCACTGAAAAGCCTTACGAGTAGGAAATAAACAATAAAATATATTTATAATGAAGAAATATTTTTGTTTGTTCATGGCACTAATTCTATCTTTTTGTGCCTGTGATAAGGATGATTCAAATATCAACCATTCGGAACCAGAACCTCAACCCGAACCAGAACAGCCTACGGTTTACTCTGAAGTTGGAGTGTGGAAAAGTGGAAAATATTTCGTTGCATTAAGTGAAGATCATAAATTATCTGCATATGTGGCATCAAATTCTATTGATGGTGGTACATATTCGATAAGTGATGATAAGGTGATTACATGTAATAATACTTATTTCAAAAGAACATCTACTTACACAATTGAATCCATTAATGAAAAAAATATGCGAGTAAGAATAAAATATATGGGGTATGATAAAACGGAAAAAGATACTACGCTGAATTTGACGAAGAGTGACAAGGATGCTCCGCGTATGTTTGGTCCATTAGTTGGTAAAGAATATTCTAATCAAAGAGAAGTCTCTGTCGCTTTTGGAACGATAACTTATAGTTTTAATGATGATTTTGTTGGGCTTAAGATGTGTACTAAATCCCCAGCTTGTAATTATCCTCTTGATGTATTTTACGTGACATTAGAAGATAGGTGTTATTATTTTTGTTTTAATCAAGGAGAAAGAGTTCCGTCTGTTGGCGGTTGGAACGATTCATCTATTGAAAAATTGAGAGTCTTTACATTTATATTTGGAGACAATGGTGAAATAGTTGAACTTAAAGATGTTTCAGATAAATATCTATAATCTTTAAAGTTATAACAAACCTTGGAATGCCTAAAATACAATAACAATATCTGCAATAATAGTGTACACATCTTAATCGTTTAACCAGCACATAAATTGATTGGACATTTTTATCTGCGTGTCTATCTATCTTTTGATTTGTTGCAGATAAAAAATTGCAAACAAAAAAGCCACTCCAATCGGGGTGGCCTTTTGTTGGTATATCAGATTGTCTTACAAAACAATATTGATAATCTTGTTTGGAACAACAATCACCTTCTTTGGTGTTTTGCCGTCGAGCCATTTGGCTGCCGACTCGTGAGCCAAAGCAACTTCCTGCGCTTGCTGCGGTGTTGAACCGACAGGCATTTCAATCGAGAAGCGTGTCTTGCCGTTGAACGAAACGGGGTAAACCACCTTGTTGTCAACAAGTTTCGACTCGTCGCAAACGGGCCACGGCTCGTATGTCAGCGACTCGGTGCCGCCGTACATCTGCCACATCTCTTCGGCCAAATGCGGTGCGAACGGTGCAAGCACTTTGGCAAAATCGCGGGCAACCGAAACCGAAACTTTCTTGGCCTTGTAGCAAGCGTTGGTGAAAATCATCATTTGCGAAATGGCTGTGTTAAAGCGCAGACCTTCAATATCATCGGCAACCTTCTTGATGGTCTTGTTCAGTTCTTTTACAACTTCGCTGTCGTCCTGCAGACCATCAACAACGTTCTCTTTCTCGCTGAAGAAGCGGAACACGCGCGCAAGGAAGTTGAACACGCCCTTCACGCCACTCTCGGCCCACGGTTTCACGGCGTCGAGCGGTCCCATAAACATCTCGTAAAGACGAAGGCTGTCGGCTCCGTAG
>JAFYYJ010000034.1 GCA_017557605.1 Salinivirgaceae bacterium | reverse complement strand
TTTTTTCTCGTAAAGGTCCTGCACAATCTGCAAAGTCTCGTCGGGGCTCACTTTGAAGAGTTTCGAGCACTCGTTCTGCAACTCGGCAAGGTTGAAGAGCAACGGCGGATTTTTCTTCTCTTTTTTCTTATCGATATTGGCTATAACAGCCTCGTTGCCAAACTGTTCGAGCATTGACACGCATTGCTCTGCATCCTCGCGCCGACGGAAGCCGTTCTCTTTATAGAGCAGTGGCGACTCAAAGTATTTCGACCCCTCGACAGCCCGCCATTCACCATCGAACTGTGCGTTCTCACCCATCGCGAAAGCGCCCAGAATGCGGTAGAACGGCGTTTTGACAAAGGCACGGATTTCGCGCTCGCGGCGCACCACCATTCCCAAAACGCAAGTCATCACGCGGCCCACGGCAATGGCGCCAAGTTTGTCGAGATTCAGAAAACGACGCACCGTGTAGCCGTATTTCAAGGTGAGTATGCGGCTGAAGTTGATACCCATCAGATAATCTTCTTTGGCGCGCAGATAGGCCGCATCGGAAAGGCTGTTGTAGTCGGTTAGCGGCTTGGCCTCGCGTATTCCGCGCAATATTTCTTCTTCGGTCTGCGAGTCAATCCACACGCGGCGGCGCTGCTTGTCGGCTGGCACCTTGGCCATTTGGTCAACAAGGCGGTAAATGTACTCACCCTCGCGGCCCGAGTCGGTGCAGACATAAATGCAATCGACATCGGCGCGGTTGAGCAACCCGCTCACAATCCCGAACTGCTTGCTGACATTGGGTATCACCTCGTAAAGAAAATTCTGCGGCAGAAACGGCAGAGTACTCTCGTCCCAACGTTTCAGCGTGGGGTCGTAGGCGTCGGGGTAACTCATCGTCACCAGGTGGCCCACGCACCAAGTCACAATGCTGCGGTCGCCCTCAAGATAGCCGTCGCCGCGCGACATACTTTCCTTTAGCGCCTTTGCAAATTCTTGAGCCACACTCGGTTTCTCTGCAATAAAAAGGTTCTTGCCCATTTGTCAGCCTCTATTTTATCGAGTTGGCAATTGTAGGAAAATGATTCGACGAATAAAATGATTGTTGAAAAGTTGGGAGAAAAGGCTCTGTGTAAGTTTCGGGGAAAACAGTTTCCTATTCTAACTGATTTTTATACATTTGTCTTGCTCTGCGTTTTTAATCAATGACAAACGAAATAGCCGTTATACAAAACAAGATATTGGTGATTCGTAACCAACAAGTTATGATTGACCGCGACATTGCCGAGTTGTATGGCGTGGAAACGAAAGTTCTTAATCAAGCTGTGAAACGCAACATTGAGCGATTCCCGGAACGGTTTATGTTTCAATTAAATGAGAAGGAATTCCAATTTTTGAGGTCACAAATTGTGACCTCAAAAACCGAAACTCGCGGTGGGCGCCAATATTTGCCATATGTCTTCACCGAACAAGGTTGTGCGATGTTGAGTTCTGTGCTCAAAAGTCCAACAGCTATTCAGGCAAGCATCCAAATTATGGATGCCTTTGTTGCTATGCGGCATTTTTTACAATCAAATTCCGAGATTTTTGCGGAGCTCAAAGCAATAAGGCAACATCAGATTGAAACAGACATCCATCAACTTGAATCCGACAAGCGCATCGATGAACTTTTCGACCGTATGGACCGCTATGCGATTGACGATACTCAAGGCATATTTTTCCAAGGGCAGATTTTCGATGCCTACGCTAAATTCGAAAGTTTCATTGCCCAGGCACGGCAGTCTATTGTTTTGATTGATAATTATATCGACCTTTCAGTTCTTGAACGTTTCACCAAAAAGAACGCCGGCGTTCAGGTAACCATTTACACCAATCCGCAAACGCCAATTACGGCACAAGATGTCCAGCGTTTCAATGCGCAATATCCGTTGCTCGAAGTGAAGCACACCACCACCATGCACGACCGTTTCCTGATAATCGACAACCAAACACTTTACCACGTTGGCGCCTCGCTTAAAGATTTGGGTAAGCGTTGCTTTGCTTTCGATGTGTTCGATTCTTCTTTCATTGCCGACATTATGACGAGGCTGTAAAGGGTTTTCCTTTGTCAGCTATCAAAAAAAACATTGTCCATTTACACTTGACTTTTATATATTTGACAAGCCTTTACGCAGTTGCATGAAGAAGAATTTATTGTTGTTTAATTAGAAATCGATATTTGACAATAGTTTTTTAAGAATAACATATTTATAACAAGAACTTTACGCTTATATTCTCGGACAGATAAATTCTGGTAAAATTTAAACGATGAGAGTATTATATGGCGAGAGGTTCACGCTTAAGTGCGTGAGCTGTTTCGTACTTATTTATCATCAACGGTTTACCAGAGCCATTCTGTCCTAAATAAGCAAACAAACGAAATGGCAAACGCTTTTCTTTTTGTCTGCTTTGAAAGTTTGAGCGGCGAGTTCGCAAACTCAAAGGAACATGACAGAAATTCTGAAATTACAATCGAAAAAACTGATTTCGGCAATTGCCATGCTTGTTTGTGTGGTACATTGCTATGGCCAAACATCGGTTGCCACTGCAGGCGGTGAGGCTGGCACAATGAGTTATACTGTTGGGCAGACATTCGTAACATACTCTGTGTCAGATGCAGGAAGTATAACTCAGGGAGTGCAACAAACGTACACAATTACAATTGTTGACAATGTTGGGTTGACTGACAGAAAGATATCCATTGAAGCGGAAGTTTACCCTAACCCTGTAACCGACCGTCTTATCTTGCTCGTTGACAACCTTGAAACATCCTCAATGCGCTACACTCTTACCGATGCCAATGGGCGCACAATCGCTGCCGACAATATTACCGATGCACAAACCCTGATTGATATGGGTAATCTTGTACCCGCAGTTTATTTTCTACGTGTCAGCGACGGTGATGCATGGCAAACATTTAAAATAGTTAAAGAATAACCATTTAACAATCTTATAAAAAACATTTTAAAATTTAACAAAATGAAAAGAATAATCACACTTGTTGTTTCATTGCTGATAGCAACAGCAACATTCGCCCAAGTTCCTCAGGGCTTCAGTTATCAAGCGGTTGTGCGCGATGCGCAAAATGCCATAGTGGCCAACCAAACGGTTGATGTTACAATCACCATTCTTCAAGGTACTGATGCTGAATCGGCAAAAGCCGTTTTCAGTGAGAAACACAGCTCCCAAACTAATGCCAATGGTCTGTTTACGCTTACCATAGGCAGCGTTGATGCAACTAATTTCAGCACAATTAATTGGGCTGAAGGCAGTTTATTCCTCAAAACAGAAAGTGACTACGGCACTGCCATTACCCAACTTTTGAGTGTGCCATTTGCCATATATGCTGCAAAAGCGGCAGAGGTTGAGGTTGATTTGAGCGGCTATGCTTTGAAATCAGAAATTCCAACAATGCCAGATTTAAGTGGCTATGCGATGAAGACAGACATACCAACCGAACCCGACCTAAATGATTATGTCACAACAACAAAGCTAAAAGATACACTTGTCGTTTACGCTCTCAAGTCTGATATCCCCACAATACCAAACATTCCTACTAAAACTTCTGAATTACAGAACGACAAAGGGTTTCTAACTGAGCACCAAGACCTAAGTGCCTACGCTTTAAAAACAGACCTTCCTACTGATGCTAACCTTAGTGATTACTATTCTAAATCTGAAATAGACGCACTTCTTGCCAATCTCAGCACCAACGAAGGCACCAACACTGTTAGCGTAACGGCTGGTGCCAATGGTATGGTAAAAGGCGCAAGTGGCAAATTCTATTCCGGCCAAAGTCTGACCTACACCGCCGTACCAAATAGCGGTTACTATTTTAGTGGTTGGAGCGATTACAACAACGATAATCCACGCACTATTATCATCTATTCCGATATTACCCTTAGTGCCGGATTCGCCCAAAATCCGCTTGTAACCGTAACTTCTGGCAACAATGGTTCGGTTAGTGGTTCCAATAATGGCCGTTATGCACCAGGTAGTTATCTATCTTACACAGCGACACCTGATGCAGGCTACTTTTTCAGCCAATGGAGCGATGGCAGCTCTTCAAACCCGCGTTATGTCAACGTTTACAGAAGTGATATAACACTCGAAGCACAATTCGCACAGAATCCGCTTGTAACCGTTACCGCAGAAAATGGTACTATCAGTGGTTCTGAAAATGGACGTTATGCTCCCGGTAGCAACTTGTCGTTCACAGCTACACCATCCACTGGCTATTGTTTCAGCCAATGGAGCGACGGTAGCACCGACAATCCTCGCACAATAACTGTAAGCACAAATGACATTACTCTTACCGCCGAGTTTGTTACCGCCACAATTGCAACTGTCGATTTGGGTCTCACCAGTGGTAATCTTTGGGCGACTTGTAATGTTGGTGCCATTAATCCTTGGAACTATGGGTGTTACTACGCATGGGGCGAAACCAAGATAAAAACTGAATACGATTGGAGCACGTATAAATACTGCAACGGTTCATATAATTCATTAACAAAATACAACAATTATGCTGGTTGTGGTACAGTTGACAACAAAACAACTCTTGAGACGTCCGACGATGTCGCTACTGCCGCTTTTGGCAGCGATTACTCAATACCAACCATAGCCGATTGGGAAGAACTCAGCGCCCAATGCTATTGGGTAGAGACAAACAATTACAATGAACAGAATGTAAATGGTTTCATAGTTTACCGTGCAAAATCCGATGAAGACAAAGGAGTCAAAGATTGTGTTGGCTACATACCTCAAGCATCAGCATCATACTCTTTGTCTGATACGCATATTTTCTTTCCCGCGGCAGGTTGTCGCTACAATTCGAACCTCGACCACACGGACAGCTACTTATATTGGTCGAGTTCGTTATGCGAGTACAAACAGAGTAGTGCTCAGCTCCACGTCTTTCCAGGAGACATTGGTGCTGAGTCTCGCTGCTATGGGTTATCTGTTAGGCCAGTTAAGAAGCCTTAGTATTAGTTTGGTGAGTAGGTGTTTACATTGTAAAAACCGGCAACGTGGTAAAACGTGTAATGGTGAATTGAAATTTGGTAAAGTATTGAATATCACGCATAGGTGTCATAATTTTACACCTATGCGTGTTTAAATGTGGTTTAAATTGTGTTTCAATAGAAAAATAAGTCTGGGAAATTTTTACCTTTACAATGTTTATTTGATGTTATGACAAAAGAGAACATATTACAATCGATTCGTGATTTGGGAGCACAAGTTCTGCCTAAAGATGCAAGGCTGATTCTGTTTGGTTCTCAAGCGAGAGGGGATGTTCATTCCGAATCTGATTGGGATTTGCTTATATTATTGGACGATAATTCTTTACAAGAAGATAAATTTGGCACATTCGCTTATCCTTTTGTCGAATTGGGGTGGAATTATGGCACATATTTCAGCCCAAAAATCTATACCAATGCCGAATGGAATCAGCGTAAAGGAACACCTTTTTATGAAAACATCAATAAAGACGGAATTGTTTTATGCTAACAGATGAAGAACGCAAAACGTTGGTTGCCTACGGCGTTCAATTCGGTTTGAATCAGCAAAAATCGGTTAACAACAAAAGAATAATGCTTATACCGTTGGTATCTCGTGGCTTAGACAATGCAGCGTCCCGAGCCCCCAAATAAGGTCAGTGGCGTTGATGCCGATTATTTGCCGGTCGGGGAAAATCTTTCGATAGATGTTCAGCGCATCGGTGTCGTGAGCGTCGTTGAAGGTGGGCACAATCAATCCGCCGTTCACATAGATGAAGTTGACGTAGCTAGCCGGCAAACGCATATCCTCAAAGTCGATGCGGCCGGGCATAGGCATCGGAATCACCTTCAGTTTCTGGCCATTGGCAAGTTTTGTTTTGCGCAGAATTTTGAGGTTGTCTTCAAGTTTTTGGTGGTTGGGGTCGGTTGTGTCGGGTTCGTAACAAGCGACAACGGTGTCGGGTGATACAAAACGGCAGATGTCGTCGACGTGGCCGTGGGTGTCGTCACCGTCAATGCCGTCGCCAAGCCAGATTACCTGTTTCATTCCCAAATATTTGGCAAAAACTTGTTCGTAGTCTTCTTTAGTGAATCCGGCGTTTCGCACTTGTTGTGTAGGGTGCAGCAGGCACTCGGTGGTGGTGATTAGCGTTCCCTGACCGTTGTGGTCAATGGCACCGCCTTCGAGTACCACTTTGCGGCCGCGGTGCATTACTTGGGTGCAAGGCAGACCAAGAGTTTCGGCTACTTTGGACGGCACGCGGCGGTCTTTCAGATTGTTAGGATATTTAGCCCAGCCGGTAAATCCGAAGTGCAGCATTTCAAGTTGCCCTTCGCGGCGGACGGTTATAGGACCCGAGTCGCGCATCCAGTTGCGGTTTGTGTCGAGTTGGAAGAACCTTATTCTGTCCATATCGGTGTGTGCGCGGACGAGCATATCGGTCACTTGCGCTTGATGCCGGTCGTCTTTCACCATAAGCAGCACGGGCTCGAATAATGCTATTTTGCGGATAATCTCAACGAATGCCCATTTCACAGCATCATACTTGCCTGGCCAGTCGCGTCCTTCGTGCGGAAACGACAGCAGCGTGGCCTGGTGCTGTTCCCATTCGGCGGGTAGGTGTCGCTCTGTCATAGCTAATCAATGAATCGTTTAGTGATGTCGCCATATGCATCAATACGGCGGTCGCGGAGGAACGGCCAATTCTGGCGCACATCTTCCATTAGAGTGCGGTCGACATCGGCAATCAGTATTTCCTCTTTATCGTGTGATGCCTGAGCTATTATCTCGCCCTGAGGACCAGCAATGAACGACGAACCCCAGAATTCCAGACCTGCCTGTTCTGGCACAGGACGCTCAAATCCCACACGGTTCACCGACGCTACATAAATGCCATTGGCAACGGCATGCCCGCGCTGAACGGTCATCCACGCTTCGTGCTGGCGTTTGCCGTATTGCGCCTTTTCTGCCGGATGCCAGCCAATAGCGGTGGGATAGAAAAGTACTTCGGCACCTTGCAGCGCGGTCAGTCGGGCTCCTTCGGGATACCATTGGTCCCAGCAGATGAGCGTTCCTATTTTTCCGAAACGTGTGTTGAAGGCTTTAAATCCTATGTCGCCAGGCGCAAAGTAGAACTTCTCGTAGAAAGCCGGGTCATCGGGAATATGCATCTTGCGATAGAGACCGGCTTGCGAGCCGTCAGCGTCAAAAATGAACGCGCTGTTGTGGTACAGGCCCGTTGCACGACGCTCAAAAAACGGAATTACAAGGGCAACGCCGAGTTTGGCGGCCAACGCACTGAATGTCTGGTATGAGGGCCCGTCAACCGGTTCGGCGTATTTAAAGTTGTCAATGTCTTCTTTCTGACAGAAATAATGCGCGCTATAAAGTTCAGGCAGGCATATCACTTGCGCCCCTTTTGCTGCGGCGCGGCTTATCCAGTCGCAACATTTGGCGCGGTTGTTCTCCGGCGTGTCGTTTAGCGACAGTTGCAACAATGCGATGGTAAACTTGTTGTCCATGATTCATCGTGTTTTGATTCGCAAAAATATAAAACGATAACGATTACAATAGCACAAACTGCATCTATCATCTTCCAAACTTCTTTTACATTTGCGGCAAACAACAATTTATGAATCTGAAGAACATTTTGTTTGGAGCGTTTACCGTTTTGTTGCTCTCGGGGCCGGCAATGGCGCAGAAACGCAAGTCGATACCGTCCGACAAGCCTCAGCTTATCATCGGTATTGTGGTTGAGGGTATGCGCTACGATTATATTCACCGCTATTGGAACAATTTCAGCGACGGTGGTTTCCGCCGACTTGTTGAGGAAGGAGCCGTATGCCGCAACGCCAATTACAGCTATATGCTAACGCAGACGTCGGCCGGATATGCAACCATAGCAACGGGATGTAACCCGTTCACACACGGCATTGTCAGCGACGAGTGGTATATGCAGCTTCAGGAACAGCAGGTTGGCTCTGTTTTCGATGCAAAAGAAAAATGCATTGGCGCATCTTTGGAGAATGCCAACTATTCGCCACGCAACATTTTAACCACCACATTTACAGACGAATTAAAGTTGTTCAACAATGGCAAGTCGAAAGTTGTTTCGGTATCGTTGAATCCTGCGTCGGCAATATTGCCTGCCGGGCACATAGCTGATGCCGCCTATTGGTTCGACGATGTGTCGGGTAACTGGGTTACAAGCAGTTACTATGCCGACTCGCTGCCGCAATGGCTGAACGAATTCAACGCCAAGAAATTTCCCGATATGTATATTGGAAAAGATTGGCTGCCAATGCTTTCGGCTGACAAATACAGGGCCGGCTCAGAGAAAGGTAAATCGCGCAACGCCGGTTTCAGCGACGACCATGTGCTCGGGAAAAAAGTCAACAGTTTTATAAAAAAGAACAAGCAATACACACGACTGAAGGCCAATCCGTCGGGCAACAGTCTGACAAAAGACCTCTGCGTAAATGTTATTGTGAATGAGAATCTTGGGCAGGATGATGTTACTGATTATCTGAGCGTGTCATTTACCGCTTCATCGGATATAAGCCGCGCGTGCGGACCCAATTCGGTTGAGCTTGAGGATATGTACCTGCGGCTTGACAAGGATTTGGAGCATTTTCTGCAATTCATCGATGAGAATGTGGGGCGAAACAATGTGCTTATCTATCTGACTTCGGACCACGGAACATCGAACAATCCGCAACTACTGCACGAGAATAATATTCCTTCAGGCATGTTCAACGCCGACCGCGCCGTTATGCTTTTAGGAACCTATCTGAATGCGAAATACGATAAAGGCAAATGGGTGTCGGCTTATTATAACAATCAGATTTATCTGAATCACAATCTAATAGAAAGTTCTGGCATCAGCCTGCATGAGTTTGAGGATGTTGTGTGCGGATTCATGTTGCAGTTCTCTGGTGTGGCAAATGCGGTTTCGGCCTCAACGTTGCGTAATACAAACTTTTCCGATGGCGCTATGCTGAAGCTGCAGAACTCATTCAACCCCAAGCGCTCAGGCGATGTCATCATCAGCCTTGAACCGGGCTGGATTGAGCAGGGAACAGGTGTCAGCAATTCCAATTCGGGCTACAATTACGACACGCATGTGCCGCTGATTTGGTACGGCTGGAAAATAAAGCGCACGCGGCTGAACCAGCAGGTTGATATGCGCGACATAGCGCCTACAATATCAAATTTCTTGGATATTCCTTTCCCTAACGGCACAACCGGCAACGTAATTGAAGGACTGACGCAATAGAATTTCAGTATTTTGAATGTGAAATTCAGAATAAGAAATTTGGAATAGGGAAAAAGCGGACAAGACAAAAAAAAGGCTCTCGTTTGCACAAACGACAGCCGCCACAATAAAAAACCTCTGCATTGAGAGGTTTTTTATTTAGCGTTGTGCCAATTGTTCTATTTGTTGGGCATCATTCTGCGAATATGCCGGGCAAGTTCCTTTCGACGAAGAGCAAGCCGAAACAATAGCAATTGCAGCCACTGCAACCAATATTACTGCATATTTTTTCATATCTTGAGGTTTTTGTATTAGTAACGGTGTAAAAGTAAAAGTTTTTGTAAACCGCCGCGCAAAAAACGCATTATTTTTTATCAATTGACAAAACATTTTTCGTGGGGTATGGTAATAAATTGAATTACAGATATTACAAACCCAAACAAAAAAGCCGCTCCCAAACGGGGACGGCTTTTTATCTAACACATTCAATTAATCAACTCTTCAATTAATCAATTAGTCTGTTAATCAGTCAATCAATTAATACTCCTGCCAGCTCTTAATCTGAATGTCGTCCATTTCGCGGACGCAGCTTGCGTGGATGAACGCGCTTGCAAGGCGTGCGTTGGTGAGCAGCGGAATGTTATGGTCGATGGCCGAACGGCGGATTTTGTAGCCGTTGGTCAGCTCACGGTGCGTATGGTTTTTCGGGATGTTGATGACCAAATCAATCTTGTGGTCTTGCATAAGCTCCGTGATGTTGGCGTCGTTGGTGTGCTCGTCGGGCCAGCTAACGCGCTCAGCGGTAACACCGTTGTCGGCCAGGAACTTCTGCGTGCCGTTGGTGGCGTAAATCTTCAATCCCTTTTCCTGAAGCATTTTGCAAGAGTCGAGCAAATCAACCTTGCCGCGAACGTCGCCTGACGAAACCAGAACACCCTTTTCAGGCTTGTGGAAGCCTACCGAGTAGAGAGCGGCCAGCAGAGCGTCGTTGAAGTCAGTGCCAAGGCAGCCAACCTCACCAGTCGACGACATATCGACACTCAAAATCGGGTCGGCGCGGTGCAGACGGGCAAACGAGAACTGCGATGCCTTCACACCAATGTGGTCGATATCGAAATCCGACGAATCGGCCCTTTGCACTTGCTCGCCGAGCATAATCTTTGTGGCGGTCTCGATGAAGTTGCGTTTCACAACCTTCGACACAAACGGGAACGAACGCGATGCGCGCAGGTTGCACTCAATCACCTTCACCTCGTTGTTTTTGGCAAGATATTGGATG
>JAFYYJ010000033.1 GCA_017557605.1 Salinivirgaceae bacterium | reverse complement strand
ATCGTGCCAATGAGAAGATTTTCAATCTCTTGGCAAAGTCGGGCGATACGCTTGGTATTGCTTTCCGCTTGTCGGACGATGGTTTTGCCTTCCGCTATCAGCTTAACTCGCTGAAAGGCGGACAAAATATTGTTGCTGACGAATTTAGTACCTTCCGTTTGGCCGACAGTGCAAGAGCGTGGCTGCAGATAATGGCCATTGCCAAAACAGGCTGGTGCGGCACCAATCCGTCGTATGAGGAAAACTACACGCAAGACGTGCCTGCAGGGACACCGTGCCCGTGGCCGTCAGGGTGGGTTTACCCAGCTCTGTTTCAAAGCAATGGTGCTTGGGTGCTAATCTCGGAAACGGGACTGACAACGCAATATTGCGGCACACGCCTGACAGAAATCGCGGGCACGCCCGAATACAAAGTCCGCTTCCCGATGCCGCAGGAGGTAATTGACACGGCAACACAAAATGTGAAGCCTGTGCTCGAGTTCCCGTGGCAGTCGCCGTGGCGCACAGTGTCAGTTTCCGACAATCTGAAAGGTATTGTGGAATCGACCATTGGCACCGATTTGGCTGCACCTGCCGTCGATGGCGATTATTCGTGGGTTAAGCCCGGACACGCGTCGTGGAGCTGGGCCAAACTGAAAGACGAGTCGGTGGTGTACGACGTGCAGAAGAAGTTTGTCGATTACGCCGCCCGAATGAAATGGGAGTACTGCCTTGTCGATGTCAACTGGGACCAAAATATTGGCTACGACCGCATTGCCGAATTGGCGCGTTATGCAGCGCAGAAAGGTGTTGGACTGATTCTGTGGTACAACTCGTCGGGAGTTTGGAACACAACCGAATACACACCTAAAAGCCGCCTGCTGACGCCCGAATTGCGCGAGGCAGAGTTCGGCCGCTTGGAGCAGATGGGCATAAAGGGAATCAAAGTCGATTTCTTTGCTGGTGACGGACAGCCAGTTATGCAGTACTACCGCGACATTTTCATCGATGCCGCACGTCACCACTTGATGGTGAATTGCCACGGCGCAACCCTTCCGCGCGGTTGGCAGCGCACCTACCCGAATCTGGTCACAATGGAGGCCGTGAAAGGCTTTGAGTATTCGACATTTACGCAGGAGTATCAAGATATGATTCCAACGCAATCGTGCTGCTGGCTTTTCACGCGCAACGTGTTCGACCCGATGGATTTCACGCCAATGAGCCTTGCGGCGATACCAGGCATTGAACGTGCCACCACAAACGCCTTCGAGTTGGCGTTGCCTGTGCTGTTCCTTTCGGGCGTTCAGCATTTTGCCGAAACTGATGAAGGAATGGCCATTCAACCCGATTATGTTATCAGCCTTTTGCAGGATTTCCCAACCACTTGGGACGAAAGTCAGTATATCGACGGCTATCCGGGCAAATATTTTGTGGCGGCTCGCAAGTCGGGCGGCAAGTGGTATGTGGCTGGAATCAACGGCGAGAAAGTCGCGCGTAAGCTATCGCTCGATTTGAGCGCGATTGTCCCCGCAGCAAAAGCCGAAATCTTCACCGACACCGACAACAAATGGCAGATGGCTCATTCGATTGTCGAAAATCCTGATACAAAAGTATTTGAAGTTGAAATGCAGCCGAATGGTGGTTTCGTGGCGGTGTTTGAATAATTGAATTTTGAATGATTGAATAAAAGCCCGGTTCTGTGCGAATTGGGCTTTTTTAGTGCCGAATGTGATTATTCTAGCATCAACATTGTGAAATTTTGAATTACTTTTGCTCCATGTTGTTACGGAGAATTCTACCGATATTATTCCTATTTATTGCCTGTTGTACTGCTGCCCAAAACAGCAATTCCGGGCCAAAGGCTTTGAACTATATCGTTATTGACGGCGACACTATGCCTGTTGTCAATATCGAAACGGTAACAATCCGTCATTTTCAGAACAAGCGGAAACAGATAAAGTACGACAAGTTGATGCGCAATGTCAAAAAGGCCTATCCGTATGCCGTTGCCGCCCGCGATGAACTGAACAACATGAATGCCCACCTTGTGGGAGTAACTGACCCTCAACAGCGCGAAGCATACATCAAAGCGTATGAAAAACAGATGTTCAGGAGATACGAAAAGGAATTGCGAGCGCTCACCATATCGCAAGGCCGCATATTGCTGAAACTTGTCGACCGCGAGATAAACAACACAGCCTTCAACCTTATTCAAGAATATCGGGGTGACTTTTCCGCCTATTTTTGGCAAGGTGTCGCTCGCATTTTCGGTGATAATTTGAAAAGCGAGTACGACCCTGACGAAGAGGATATGTACATAGAAGAAATAGTGCAGCTAATTGAAGCGGGGCTTATTTAGAAGTCAGAATTTACGCACCCTCAATTAATCAATTCTTGTCCACCTTCCGCTTGCGCCACAAGGTAGCACAAGTCCATTCGACGATACAGGCAGGCCTACTTCGCTTGCCTCAACTTTTCCACCAAAGCGTTTCAAGGCGGTGCTAATCATATACGAAAGCACAGCTGGTTGCAATCCTGTTGTATATGAGTTTATTAGAAAGAACAATGGAGTGTCGCTCATTAGTTGTGAACATAGTTCGATGAGCGGAAAAATGTTGTCTTCAATTTTCCAAATCTCGCCTTTCGGGCCGCGTCCGTACGAGGGTGGGTCCATTATTATGGCGTCATAGTGGTTGCCGCGCCTTATCTCGCGCTCTACAAACTTAACGCAATCGTCAACAATCCAGCGGATTGGCGCATCGGCCAAGCCCGATACCGCCGCATTCTCGCGCGCCCAAGCCACCATGCCTTTTGCCGCGTCAACGTGGGTGACATTGGCGCCGGCTGCTGCTGCCGCTATTGTGGCGCCGCCTGTATAGGCGAACATATTGAGAACGTTGATTTTCCTTTCAGGATTTTTTTGCTTCGCATCAGCAATCAGCTTCGAAAACCAATCCCAATTGACGGCCTGTTCCGGAAAAACGCCTGTATGCTTGAAGCTGAATGGTTTGAGTCTGAATGTCAGTTCTTTGCCAATAGTCAGTTTGTAGTTGACCGACCATTCCTGAGGCAAATCGAAAAACTCCCACTCGCCGCCGCCGCTCTTGCTCCGGTGGTAGTGTCCGTTCATTTTTTTCCAGCCTTTTTCGGTCTTTGGAGTGTTCCAAATCACCTGAGGGTCAGGGCGGACAAGCGTATAAAGCCCCCAGCGCTCAAGTTTCTCGCCACACGAACAGTCAATAACCTGATAATCTTTCCAACGGTCGGCAATCCACATAACTGGCTGATTGTTAGATTATTTCTTTTTGATTTTGTCGTACTTTGTCAAGTTGGCAGGGTCAATCTCCTTGACAATGTTATACACCTTGTTTTGTTGTGCCTGGTCCGACGAGCCAGCAAAAATGTTGACAATCTCGTCGGCTTTGGCGTCAAAAAAAATCTGCATCAGATACGAACCAGCCTTTTGACGGTGCACCGTCATCAAGTCGTTCATTCCCTCGGCAATCGAGTTGCAGCCGTCAACCAGACGCGTGCTCATCAGGTCGAGGCCGAGGCGGTGATATTTGTAGGAATACTCGCGGATTGGCGAGTAAACTGAGTTCATAAGGTTCTCCGACAGCCAGTAGCGGTTCTTCTTGTCCTCAAATGATTTCCAACCAGTGTAGCTTGAGCTTTGCGCCGTTGAGACAATCTTTTGCGCCTTTTCAAAATAAGGCGTGCCGCCAAGTTTCGAGAACGAATCGTAGTCGAAGCCCAGGATAATGTAGACGTAATACGCTACAAGCGATGTCAGCTCGTTATGCGAGTTCTCGTCGAAAGTGAGCGTCTCGCCCTCGCTGTATTTGAATTGGACGTTATGGTCGAGTATGTTGAGCATAGGGCTGTCGTAGCCGGTGCCATAGACGGGCCGGCTCGATACAACCTGCATTGTGGCCTTAAACTCGTCGGTGTAAACCTCTTTTGTAATGGTAATCAAGATGTTGCACTTGATTTTTTCCTCAGGTTTGAACACGTTGTTTGTCCAAATCTGATTCGATGCAAACTCGGTGAGCGCTTTCTGCATCTCCTCAAATTTGCTTGTATTGGCGCCTTGCAACTGGCTGTAGTTTACCTGAATTCTGATTTCAAGTTCCTGTGCCACAACTGTTTGTGCAACAAAAAGCAATAGGCAGATTGCCGAAAACAATATTTTTGTTGCAGTTCTCATTTGTTGAGGCAGTTAATCAGTTGGTTTACAATATCGTTGGCGACTTCCGACTTGCTTTTTGTCGGAAATTCAATCTTTTCACCGCCACTTGTGATGATAGTGACATGGTTGGTGTCGCAATTAAATCCCGCACCGGCTTCGTTGGCGTTGTTCAGCACAACAAAGTCCAAGTTCTTCTTCTTCAGCTTATCTTCAGCGTTTTGCAGACCGTTTTCAGTTTCAAGCGCGAAACCGACAAGCACCTGTTTCGGACTTTTCATTTGCCCCAGACTTTTGGCAATGTCGGGTGTTGCTTCGAGCGTGATTGTCAAGTTGTTTTCGGCCTTTTTGATTTTTTGGTCAGCTACGGTTGCCGGTCTGTAGTCAGCTACAGCCGCAGCCATTATCGCCGCATCGCATTGGGCGAAGTTGGCGGTGCAAGCCTCAAACATCTGCTGCGCCGATGTTACATCAATCCTTTTTATGTTCGGGTGGTTTGCCGACAGTTTGACAGGCCCGCTTATCAAAATCACTTTTGCGCCTCGTGCGGCAGCCGCCTCTGCAAGCGCAAAACCCATTTTCCCTGACGAGTAGTTCCCGATGAACCGCACTGGGTCGATATTCTCGTAAGTGGGACCGGCGGTAATCATTATCGTCTTACCGCTGAGCTGGCTGTTTTGCTCAAAATAGGCTGATACGCAAGCTGTTATTGTTTCCGGTTCGGCCATTCGGCCTTTTCCGCTGAGTCCGCTCGCAAGCTCGCCGTCTTCGGCATCAATTATAATGTTGCCAACCGATTTCAGCGTTGCAATATTCTTCTGCGTTGCGGGATGTGCAAACATGTCGAGGTCCATTGCCGGAGCAACAAATACAGGACAGCGTGCCGACAAATAACTCGTTGTGAGCAAGTTGTCGGCTATGCCGTTTGCCATTTTTGCTATGGTGTTGGCTGTTGCGGGCGCTATTATCATGGCATCGGCCCACAAACCCAGCTTGACGTGGCTGTTCCACTCGCCGTTTTCGGAATTAAAGAAATCAACCAGAATGGGATTCTGTGATAGTGTGGCAAGTGTTAGCGGTGTGATGAATTGTTTTGCGGTGGGAGTCATCACAACTTTGACACTGGCACCTTGCTTTACAAGCAAGCGGACGAGTTGCGCCGCTTTATACGCTGCAATGCCGCCAGTTACGCCAAGCAATATGTTTTTCCCCGATAACGCCAATGTTAGTCAATTGCTTGAAGAAGAAATTGTTAAAGCTCGGCTTCGGGTTTACGCCAGTAAACATCGTTATCAAGAAAATCCTCGATAGCCAATGCTGTCGGTTTGGGCAGACCCTCGTAGAATCTCGAAATCTCAATCTGCTCGCGGTTCTCGAACACCTCTTCAAGATTGTCGGTGTACGATGCAAACTCTTCCAGCTTCTTCTGAAGTTCCTCTTTGATTTCAACAGAAATCTGGTTTGCGCGGCGCGATAGAATCACTACGCTTTCATACAGATTGCCAGTGGCGTTTTCAATTGGTCTTACGTCGCGTGTAATTGTGCTTACAGGGGCGTTGCTTTTCTTAAAATCCATTTTTATAGTTTTTTAATCTGATTTACAGATTGGTTATACATTTCCTCTATTTCTTTTATATACTGCGACTGAGGGAACTCGTCGATGAACGAATAGTACTCAGTGACAGTGTTTTGGTAGCGTTCGGCCTTCTTATCCTCGATACTGTTCTCGGCAAGCATGAAGTTCGATTTCACAACCAGATACATCAGCTCTTCGCGGTATTTTGTGTCGGGATATTCCTTCAAACTGTTTTTTAAAGTTATTGTAGCTGCTTGATATTCACCGAGTTTATAGTACAGCTTTGCATTCTCATACGATTTCTGCTCCAACTTCTGTCTTAACTCCGAAATCACCAGATTGGCTTCAGCAATCCGTTCGCTCTGCGGATATTTGTTTATGTATGTCTGCATTGCGGTTATTGCGCGGCGTGTGCTTGTCTGGTCAAGCGACGGACGCGGCGACTCCTTGTAGTAGCACTGTGCCACCATAAAGTAAGCCTCCTCGGTCTTCTCGGCAAAAGGATAGGTGTTGTAGAACAGCTCAAAATAGTAGGCGCCCATTGTGAAATCGTGCTGTTTGTAGTGGCAGTAGGCGTAGAGGAACAGCGCCGTTTCGCCCTTCTCACTTCCCTTCATCACGTTCACAACCTCGTCGAAAAGCATTTTGGCGTGGTAATAATCCTCATATTCGTAGTAATCAATGGCTTTCTGGTACATCAGGTTGTAGTCGCCGCTTTTCTGAATGCGGTAATACTCGCTGCAATCAACAAACAGCAAGCCCACAAGCACGATGCCTATATACGATACGATTCTTTTACCCATAATTTTACCCGACACGTTCTTAAACATGTTTTCGGTTTATTGATTTCCAAAATTCCGTTTTGGGCTGCAAATATAGCAATCCATTTAATTCCGACAGCTAAAAAAATCTATCAAAAATCGTAATAAATATTTTGGAGCGACGTGCGTACTCCAAAGGTTATCAGATTGTTAACCGTCTTGTCCGATTTTATCTCCTCTGAGCGGCGCGTGAATCCCAGATAAATGTTGCAGTTGGTACGCTGATTCACAAGGAAAGCCGCCTTAAGATTGGTGTTGCACAGAATCACTTTTTCGCCCTGGCCTATCGAGTTGTAATACTCAGTGGCGCGGTTGGCGTACGAGTTGAAGATGTCGTTTCCGTAGTTCAGACCGTTGATGTCGCTGCCGTGCATGGCGCGGGTGAGCTTGGCCTCCAGAAACAGCCGTTTGTAATTGTAACGGCCTATCAGCACCAGCTCCTTAAAGTTGCAACCGAGCGGATGCGCCAATGGCTGCTGATAATGCGCGTAGTTGCTTATGTGGTCGATGTGCGAGTACATGAAAGGGCGCGCGACATTGTATTCGGCCTGAATGTCAAGATGCTGCAAGCCAAACAAATCGAAGGTTTTGTAACCAATCTGCATAGCCCATTTGTTGGCCGCCCAGCCCCATTGTATCGTTGAGTCTGACTTATTGAACTGGTGTTTGATGCCAGCCTTAACATTATCAAATTTGAACTCATCGATGATGAACTGTCCGTAAATCACATGATTTTGCCAGAGTGTCAGTTTGCCTGTCAAGCCCAAAAGAGCATTGTCGGGCGAGCCGACGGAAAACTCCACCGGACGGGTGAAAATCACCGGATTGGCATAATTGATGTCGAAGCCGCGATGCCCAAGGCTGTCGGCGTTTGCCCAAATAACCGCCTCAAAAAATCCGACATTGAGCCACGGCGTTACCGACCAGTCCAAATAATTGAAAGAGCCCCACTTTTTGTCGTGGGCGTGTCCGTAGTTGTATCGCTGCGTAAGGTCTTGAAACTGAGCCCAAAGGTTCACATACTTTATATTCCAAATGTCGGTGGTGATGCGCAGAAACGGATAGTTGAACGACGCGTCACTCAGAATCATTGAGCGGTAGCCGTCGCCAATGAAGTTTTTGCCGTGTCCGAAGGTTATGTCGAAATGCTCATCGGGCTGGAAAGTGACGGTGGCGTCAACCCAAGCGTAATCGTAGCCGTCCTCCTTATATGTTTTGGGCGAACCCTGCCCCGGCATAACACGCTTCTGCGACACAACTTTTCTCCGGTAATCGTAGAATTTCGCCTGATTCTCATAGAAATCCGATGTCACGAATATCTTCTTGCCGATGCGTGTGTTCAGCACAAAACCGCGTGTGTTTATCCAGCTCATATCATCGTAATCGGCGTCACGACCAATCTCGAAATTGAACAGCGGGTCAATGGTGAACTCAATGTCGTCGCGCTTCAAAGTAATCAGACTGCGATTGAAAATCAGGTCTGTAACAAGGCTGTTCGTTTCAATATGATATATCGAATCAACATCCACAATCGGGGTTATCTGCCTCATCTGATATGGTTTAACCGACGTGTGGAACCGATTGTCCTTCTGATAGGTGAATCGGTCGAAATGGTTGAATTCCTGATTCATATACATTGAATGCGACTCCTGCGCGCTTACCGTTGCCGCAAGTCCAATCAATGCCATTAATATGTAAAGTTTCCGCATCGCTATGCTTAATTTTGAGCGTAAAGATATAATATAAAGAGAGTAAAGCGGAAGGAGTAATGATTAAAGAATGGTGAACAATGATTAATGTGTGATGTTGAATGAGTAATGATTAAAAATGAATGAGTAACGAGAGAATAAATGCGTGTTTGCGGACATAAAAAAAGCCGATTCAATTTTTGAACCGGCTCTTTTGGGGTGCGGGGTGGGGCTCGAACCCACGACATTCAGAACCACAATCTGACGCTCTAACCAACTGAACTACACGCACCATGTATTTCGGTTGGCAAAATTAGTATAAATTTTTATTTGCCAGCATTTTTAAATAAATTTTATTTCGGCGTTTATTATATTGAAATATAGCTATTTAGTTTTATTGTCAGAAACGTCCGATTGTTTTTATCCGACTGCCAGTGTCATATTCAAACCTCAATAGTTTTGTCTTGTTCCCTTTTTTCGCGAAAATTGCAGACAAATAATAGATATATGGAGCAACATTGCAATTTTGTCAAAACCGACTTGGAAATAAACTCGTTTGCCGACATCGAGCCTTATTACAACAACCTGCTCACCCGGCCTTTGGAAACTTCGGCCCAAGTAAAAAAATGGCTTGACGACTGGAGCGAGCTTGAGAGTTTTGTTGATGAGAATTTCGCTTGGCGGTACATTAAAACATCATGCAACACCGCTGACAAGGAGGCCGAGGCGGCATTCAACACTTTTGTCACCGACATCGAGCCGCACATATCCATAGCTTCAAACGAACTGAACAAGCGCTTCCTTACCAACGAGGTTCAGCTTCATATTGACAAGGCGAAACTTTTCACAATGGTGCGCAGCGCCAAAATGGACGCGAAGATTTTCCGCGAGGAGAATGTGCCGCTTGAGGCCGAATTGCAGCAAGCCGAGCAGGAGTTTGGGGCAATCTGCTCGCAAATGACCGTCAATATCAATGGCAGCGAAATGACCATGCAACAGGCGGCCAATTACCTCAAAGACGCTCCACGCGACGAGCGCAAACGTGTTTTTGAGCTAACCAACAACCGCCGCATGCAGGACAAGGACAAAATCAACTCACTGCTCGACCGTCTTTTGGAACTGCGCGGCAAGATTGCAGCCAACGCCGGATTTTCAAATTACATCGATTTCCGTTTCTGCCAGCTTGGCCGTTTCGACTATACTGTGGCAGACTGCGAGGCTTTCCACGATGCTGTGGAGAAAATTGTTGTTCCTATTGTTGACGACATCAACCGCCGCCGCCAGAAACTTATGCAGGTTGACACTCTGCGGCCATACGACTTACCCGTCGACCTGCCGGTTGGAACACATCTGCAACCATTCAGCACCATTGACGAGCTGGTGAAAAAAACAATAATATGCTTCCGAAACATCGATTCGGAACTAGGCATGTATATGAATAAAATGCGTCAGCTTGGCAGACTCGACCTCGACTCGCGTGTGGGCAAGGCGCCCGGAGGCTACAACTATCCGCTTTATCAGAGCAACACGTCGTTCATCTTTATGAACGCCACCAACAATCTCGACGATATGACAACCCTTATGCACGAGGGCGGACACGCCGTACATGCCTTTTTGTGCTCAAAACTGCCGCTTGTGGCTCTGAAAAGCACTCCCGCCGAAGTTGCCGAACTGGCCAGCATGAGCATGGAGCTTCTGTCGATGTCGCAATGGGACATCTTTTTCGAAGACAAGAATCTGCTCAAAATAGCCAAACTGAACCAGTTGGAGTCTGTTATTTCCGTTCTGCCATGGATTGCCGCTATCGACAAATTCCAACACTTCCTCTACACCAACCCCGGACACACTGCGGAGCAACGCGAGAAAGCCTGGCTCGACATCGAGAAACGCTTCGGCTGCAAAGTGGTTGACTACACGGGTTACGAGGAATTTCTGGCAAACAAATGGCAGAAACAACTTCACATCTTCGAAACACCACTTTATTATATAGAATACGGTTTCGCACAACTTGGAGCGATAAGCATCTGGAAACATTTCACGGAGAATCCCGCTCAAACCATTGCCAACTACAAAAAAGCATTAAGCCTTGGTTACAGCATGTCAATCCCCGAAATATACGAAGCCGCCGGCATAAAATTCTGCTTCACACCCGATTACATTGCCGGACTGATGGATTTTGTAAAAGCGGAAATGAGGAAACTGGAGGAGTAGCTTCTCAACTATTCTCTTCCTTTTTTATATTTCATTGCTATATTTGACAATCATTTAAGTAGGAATTCTAATATAACATACAAAATATGAAACGCATTTTCATAATTCTATTTGCCGCAATGCTTGCCGGGCAGGCTTGGGCGGAAGATTTTAAAAGTGGCGATTTGTGCTACAATATTACAAGCAATACCTCGGTGGAGGTAACATACGAAATAAATGGGAATAATTATTCAAGATTAACTAATGTCACTATTCCCAAAACTGTAACAACCAATAGTGGTGTAACTTATACTGTTACAGGTGTCGGAGAGCAAGCATTCCGTTATTGCAACAGTTTGACATCAATAACTATTCCCGATAACATAACGACCATTGGTAAAGCTGCGTTTGAGGATTGCTCTGGGTTGACACAGCTAACCATTCCAGAGAGTGTTAAAACTATTGGACGTTATGCGTTCAGTGGGTGTAGTGGTTTGAAATCTATTACCATTCCCAAATCGGTTACCAGCATTGACAAATTCGCTTTCTATGACTGCAACAATCTTGAATCGCTTTCCTTTAACACTAATGCCATAGGAGAAGCGTTTCGGTTCATCTACGGCGGTTCCAAACTAAAAACAGTAAACGTTGGTGATTTCGTTACTAAAATTCCCAATAGCGCGTTTGCAGCCTGTGAGAATCTAACAACAGTTAATTTTAGCAATTCAGTTACAATTGTTGATGATGATGCGTTCTATTATTGCACCGGGCTTGAATCGATAGCCATACCTAATTCCGTCAAAGAAATAAGATTTTCGGCATTCAAAGGCTGCACTGGACTGAAATCAATAATCATTTCCGATTCGCTCAAAACATTAGAATCCCACGCGTTTATCAATTGCTCAAGCTTAGCATCGATAGTGATTCCTGAAGCTACAACAACGGTTGGAAATAATGTGTTTTACGGATGCAACAACTTGACAATCTATTGCGAGGCGGAGTCGAAGCCAAAAGGATGGGACAATAAATGGAATCCTAACAACCGCCCCGTCATTTGGGGGGCTAAGGATGGCGCTTATCTTACTGATAATTTTACATTTGAGATAATCGACAATGAATTGCTCACGGCTAAAATAACCAGTTACACAGGTACGAATCCCAATGTGATAATTCCGCATAAAGCCACAATCAATGGCAAGGAATACAAAGTTACAACCATCGGCAATCGTGTTTTTGACAGCAACAGCACATTGCGCAGTGTGTTTATTCCGCACACAATCAGCAATGTGGAGTCATTGGCCTTTGGCAAGAACCACTACGATGCCAAAATATTCTGCGAAGCTGCTGGCGACGATAACACTGTTCCCGACGGATGGGCATCGAATTGGTATGGAACATCCGTCCCAGCAATCGCATACAACGCACACATCGAGAATGGATTTGTATATCAGATAACGGATAGTAGTGCACACGAAGCCCAAATAATCAGATATATGGGAGAGAAAGACACGGTTGCTGTGCCAGAAAAAATCAATGGCGGCACATATAATGTCAACAGTATTGCTGGCTATGCGTTCTACGAATGCAAGGCGATGAAAGCCATTGATATACCAAGTTCGGTTGCTGAAATAGGAAACTATGCTTTCTATGGCAGTAGTAACATTGAGTTGCTCACATACAACACCAACGCAATCGGCACTAACTTCCAAAACCGCCAATCACTGAAAAAAGTGGTGATTGGCAACAATGTTACAAAAATCGACGATTGGACATTCTCGCACACAGGATTGGAGGAGATAACATTCTCCACATCAGTTAAAACTGTCGGCAGCAACGCTTTTTCAGGCTGCTCAAAGCTGAAAAAAGTTGATTTTGCAAGTATCGAGAGTTTGTGCGAAATTGAGTTTGACATTTACGAATCAAATCCCATGGAAATAGCTCACAGTCTGTATATTAACAGCAATAAGATTGTTGAATTATACATTCCGACAACGGTAAAAAGCATTGGTGACCGTACGTTCAGCGGTTGCAGCAATCTGACTAAAGTGGTCATTCCGAAATCAGTCAATAGCATCGGTGAAAAGGCCTTTCTAAATTGTAGCAATTTGACTATATTTTGTGAAGCGGCATCTCAACCTAATGGATGGAACGAAAACTGGAACCCCGACAACCGACCGGTTGTTTGGAAACTCTATACCGATAAAAAAATCCGACACGCCGCAATTACATCTAACAATAATGAATATGGCAACGTGGAAGGCGGCGGATATCTTATCGACAGCACAGAAACTACCATCTCCGCCACACCAGCGCAAGGTTACCATTTTACCAGTTGGAGCGACAATAACATTGAAAACCCACGGGTAATCAAAGCCACAAGCGACACATTACTAACAGCTTTGTTCGAGGCGCATACAATTGTTGTTGACTCTGCCGTTTCTGCAACATGCACTGAATCAGGTTTAACTGAAGGCTCACATTGCTCGGTTTGTGGAGACACTTTGATTGCTCAAAAAACTGTTTCTGCTAAAGGACATACTTCGGTTAAAGATGTCGCCGTAGCTGCAACCTGCACCGAATCTGGTTTGACTGAAGGCTCGCATTGCTCGGTTTGCGGCACAGTCATAGCTAAGCAAGACACAATTCCTGCCAAAGGACATACCATTGTTGTAGACAAAGAAGTAGAGCCAACTTGCACCAAGACTGGACTGGGAGAAGGCTCACACTGCTCTGTTTGTAACGAAGTGATTGTTGCACAAACAACAATTGCCGCTATAGGCCACGAGTTTGTAAACTACATCTATAACAACGATGCCACAACCACAGCCGACGGTACAGAAACTGCTGTTTGTGAACGTGGATGCGGAGCAACTGACACACGTGTTAAAGAAGGAACGAAATTAGCAACAGCCGTCACCGAATCCGCTGCCAACGCAGTAAACATCTATGCCACAGGTAATAAAATTGTGGTTGAGAATGCAACGGATGATATATTCGTTTACAACGCCATGGGCGCATTGATTTGTAGGGACGTGGCGAGCCGCGTCCGTGCTGAAATAAATATAAATGGCACAGGTGTTTACATTGTAAAAACCGGTAGCACCGTGAAACGTGTGATGGTGAATTGAAAATTTGATAAATAATTGATAATGCATGTAGAGGTGTCATTTTATGACGCCTCTACGTGTTAAATCGGGTTCAATTTGGGTTCATTTGGTTAGAAAAATAATCCGCTTGCGGATTCAGTCTGTGTTCCCGATGGTTATCGGGACTGTGTCGTCTGTGCGAAAATTCACACATTCAATCCTTCACGCATTCAATCCGTCAATCCTTTGTCAAAATCTCTGCCACTTTGTCGCAAAACAATGTTTGGTCGGCAATTTGTGTGGCACAATGTCGGTTCATTCCCGAAAGGGCGTGACAAAAAGTGTTGAATCAATTTAAAATAATATAAATCAAAACGATATGGAAAACACAGAACAAGAAGAAAAGGAAGTAAAAGTGGAAGGCGAGACCAATGTTCAGCCCGAAACTGACGATGCTGACAACGATTCGAAGAAATCGAAAAAGAGCCGTAAACAGCGCAAGGAAGACGAGGCTAAAGACAAAGAAATTGAGGAACTTAAGGCACAAGTCGATGAACAGAAAGACCGCTATCTGCGCCTTTCGGCAGAGTTCGACAACTACCGCAAACGCACGCTGAAAGAGCGTTCCGATATGCTGAAAACGGCAAATGGTGACACTTTGTCGGGTATGCTGCCTGTGCTCGATGACCTTGAGCGCGCAATGCAGAGTATGGAAAAAGCCACCGACGTGGCTGCCGTTCGTGAAGGCGTTGTGCTGATTTACAATAAATTGCAAGAATTCTTGAAAAACAAAGGCATTGTTGAGATTGATGCAATGAATCAGGTTTTCGACACCGACCTGCACGAGGCAATCACCAAAATTCCGGCCCCGACCGAAGACCTTAAAGGCAAGGTTGTGGATGTTATCCAAAAGGGCTATAAGATTGATACAAAGGTGATTCGTTACGCAAAGGTTGTGGTGGGCGAATAAGTTAGACTACAGACATTAGACTACAGTCACTTTTGCCTAATGCCTAATGCCTAATGCCTAAAACAATAAATAATTGACTATGAGCGAAAAAAGAGATTATTACGAAGTGCTTGAGGTGCCAAAAACCGCCACGGCGGACGAAATCAAAAAGGCATATCGCAAGCAGGCGATAAAATATCACCCCGACAAGAATCCGGGCGACAAGGTGGCCGAAGAGAAGTTCAAAGAGGCGGCCGAAGCCTACGAGGTGCTTAGCGACCCGCAGAAACGCCAGCGTTACGACCAGTTCGGACACGCCGGAATGGGCGGTGCAAGCGGCTTCAGTGGCGGCGGAATGTCGATGGACGACATTTTCTCGCACTTTGGCGACATTTTCGGCGGCGGAAGTTTCAGCAGTTTCTTCGGCGGCGGTTTCGGCGGAAGTCGCAGAGGCGGTCCGCAAACACGTGTGAACAAAGGCAGCAACCTTCGCGTGAAGGTTAAACTGACACTATCAGAAGTTGCCAACGGCGTCACCAAAAAGATAAAGGTGAACAAATATGTGGCTTGCGACAAGTGCAACGGAACCGGCGCCTTCGACTCGAATTCGTACAGCAACTGCTCAACCTGTCACGGCTCTGGCGTTGTGACACGAATCACCAACACCATTCTCGGACAGATGCAGCAGTCGTCTGTTTGCCCGAACTGCGGCGGCGACGGACGCATCATCACTCGCCGATGCACCAGTTGTGGCGGCGAGGGAATTGTCCAGAAGGAAGACATTGTGACACTTAACATTCCTGCCGGTGTTGCCGACGGTATGCAGCTGTCGGTCAGCGGGAAAGGCAACGCGGCACGTCACGGCGGCATCAACGGCGACTTGCTGGTTGTGATTCAAGAGGAAGAGCACCCCGAACTTATTCGCGACGGCAACGACTTGATATATAGTCTATTCCTGTCGATGCCTGATGCCATTTTGGGCACAACGGCCGAAATCCCAACAGTTGACGGAAAGGTGAAAATCAAAATCGACCCAGGCACGCAGTCGGGCAAGATTCTGCGCCTGCGCGGAAAGGGAATCCCCGAGCTCAACGGCTACGGTCGCGGCGACCTGCTGGTCAACATTCAGGTTTGGACACCGCAGAACGTCACCCGCGACGAGGCTCGGATAATCGAGAAACTGAAGGAATCGGACAGCTTCACACCGAAACCCGACAAAAACGACCGCAACCTGTTCGAGCGAATGAAAAATTTCTTCGGTAATTAATAATTAGGTGCGCCCTTACGGGCGGAAATTTTAAGAAAATTTGATTCAAAATTTATATAAAATTCTATCAATCATTTTCTTAAAATTTTATTTTTGATTTTGTTAAAATTTCTCGCGAAGCGAAAACACACATAATCGCGAAGCGATAAAAAATATACTTTATGCACTACCATTTCATTGCCATTGGCGGAAGCGCTATGCACAATTTGGCCATCGCCCTGCATCAGAAAGGCGAAACTGTTACTGGTTCCGACGACGAGATTTTTGAACCGTCGCGCTCGCGGCTCGCGGCTTGCGGACTGCTTCCCGAGCAGCCGGGCTGGCATCCTGAGAAAATCACTACTGGCATTGATGCCATTGTGCTGGGTATGCACGCCAAAGCCGACAATCCGGAACTGCTCAAGGCGCAACAGCTGGGGCTGAAAATCTATTCGTATCCCGAATT
>JAFYYJ010000032.1 GCA_017557605.1 Salinivirgaceae bacterium | reverse complement strand
GACAATCTGCACCCCAACGCCAACGGTCACAAGGCTCTGGGTTATTTTGTTGATTTGCAACTATTTGAGTAATATTTTAAGAACACAGATGACACTGATTTAACGGATTTTCACAGATTTAATTACGAATTACGAATTATGAGATTTAAACCCGTTAAACCTGTTAAACCTGTTAAACCCGTTAAACGATTCACCGATTAAACAAGAATAATATGAAACACCTATCAATCACCTTATTAGCCGCTGCCGCGATAATGTGCGGATGCAACGGCCAGAAAAGTGCAAGCACCGAAAAGGTCTTCACCAACCCAATGATTTGGGCCGATGTGCCCGATATGTCGATGATGCGCGTAGGCGACACCTACTATATGAGTAGCACCACAATGCATATGAACCCCGGCGTGCCAATTATGAAATCGAAAGACTTGAGCAACTGGCAGATAGCAGGCTACGCATACGAGACTCTGGGCGACCAGGACGAGACGATGCTGCTCAACGGCAAAAACACCTACGGCAAAGGCTCGTGGGCAAGTTGCATACGCTACGTGAACGGCAAATTCTTTGTCAGCACCTTCGACCAAGTGACTGGCAAAACCTACTTCTTTACCACCGACAATATTGAGAATGGCAAGTGGGAGCGCCACGAGTTCCGTCCTTCGCACCACGACCATACTGTTGTGTTTGAGGAAGATGGACACATTTATATGATAAACGGCGGCGGCAAACTCGTAATCCGCGAAGTTGAGCCCGATTTGAGCGGAATCAAGCCCGATTCAGAGAAAGTTCTGATTGAAAACGCAGGTCTGCCCGCTGGCGAAAACCTGATGCTGGGCGCCGAAGGCTCGCAGATGTTCAAAATCAATGGCAAATACTATCTGTTCAACATTTGCTGGCCGCGCGGCGGTGTGCGCACTGTTATATGCCACCGTGCCGACAACTTGTTTGGTCCGTACGAGGGTCGCGTGGTGTTCCAAGACAAAGGCGTGGCTCAAGGCGGCCTGATTGACACGCCAGACGGACGCTGGTTTGCATACTTGTTCGGCGACCGTGGCGCAGTGGGCCGTATCCCCTACCTTGTTCCCGTTGTTTGGGAAGATGGTTGGCCAGTTCTGGGTGTCGATGGCAAAGTGCCCGAAACACTCGACCTGCCTGCAAACGGTAGCCTGATTCCTGGCATTGTTGACAGCGACGAGTTCGACGGCGACAAACCGAAAATTGTTTGGCAGTGGAACCACAATCCTGTGAATAGCCTATGGTCAATGACCGAGCGCAAAGGCTTTATCCGCTTCCGCACCGACCGCACCGACACACTCTTTACCCAAAGCCGCAATATGCTCACACAACGCACCTTTGGCCCGAAATGCTCAGGCTCAGCTTGCCTCGATGCTTCAAACTTGAAGGATGGCGATGTTGTGGGACTTGCACTTCTAGCAGGTAAATTCGGCTTTGTGGCCATTCAGAACGATGGCGACAAAAAGTCGATTGTGATGGTTAACAACCAGCCCGAAGGCAATGGCGGCCACACCTGGCCACCGCGACGCGGTGTACAGCACATTGTTGCTAGCGTTCCTGCCGATGCCAGCACCGTTTATTTCAAAGCCGACTGCAACTTTGAGCGCATTGCCGACGAAAGCGCCATTGGCAGCCACGGTGCCGACAAGGCCGTATTCCACTACTCGCTCGACGGCAAGCAGTGGAACCAAATCGGCGACACTCTGAGTATGAGTTACAGCCTAGACCACTTTATGGGCCAGCGCTACGCACTCTTCTACTATTCTACCAAAGAACCAGGCGGCTATGCCGATTTCGACTGGTTCAGGATTAGTGAGTAGATACCAACTTTTTCGACATAAAGTAACGGCTCTTGCTTTCGGGTAAGAGCCGTTTTTGGTATGGGGAGTTATAAGTTAGTGTCAATGTCTGCGTTAGCGTTCGGGTTTGTTTTGAGAATTAAAATTTAGGCTTTATTTTTGCGGCCGCAAACACAGGGGTACTTGACAACCCCCTTTAACAAAACAAGACAATGACCAACAAAAACAAGCAAGTAAGTGTGCTGTTTATGCTTTTCAGCATACTTTTTTGCGTTTGTCTGATTACGGCTAACGCATTAGGAACAAAGCAGATAACCATTGGCCCATTCAACTTCACAAGCGGTCTTATTGTTTTTCCGATAAGCTACATCATCAATGATTGCGTGTGCGAGGTGTGGGGATACAGCCGTATGCGAATGCTCATCTGGACCGGCTTTGCAATGAATTTCATCTTTGTGATATTCGGGGCATTGGCCGATGCCATTCCTGGTGCCCCCTATTGGAATGGCCAGGAAGGATTTCACGCCATATTCGGACTTGCGCCGCGCATTGCCGCTGCATCGTTTTTAGCTTTCATCATCGGCTCGTTTGTAAACGCCTACGTGATGAGCCGCATGAAACTCCGCTCGCATGGCCGCAACTTCCCGCTGCGTGCCATTGTCAGCACCATTTTCGGCGAGACAACCGACTCGCTCATATTCTTTCCGCTCGCGCTGTCGTTTGTGATTCCGTGGAGTGCAATGCCGTCGATGATAATATCACAGATTTTGCTGAAAACACTTTATGAGATTATCATTCTGCCTATAACATCGAGAGTGGTGAAACTGACTAAAAAGATTGAAGGCGAAGACGTGTACGACGAACAGATTGATTACAACATTTTCAAAGTATCATAACTCAACAGCCATGGACAGCAAACGTAAAACCGAAGGTCTGAAATCGCTTGGTCAGGAAACCGAATACTTGACAGACTACACTCCCGGAATTCTGGAAGCATTTGAGAACAAACACCCCGACAACGACTACTGGGTACAATTCAACTGCCCCGAATTCACATCGCTATGCCCGATAACCGGCCAGCCCGATTTTGCCGAAATCAAGATAATGTATCTGCCCGACAAAAAGATGGTTGAGAGCAAGAGTCTGAAACTCTATCTGTTCAGTTTCCGCAACCACGGCGATTTCCATGAGGATTGCGTCAACATAATAATGAAAGACCTCATTAAGCTGATGGAGCCTAAATACATTGAAGTTATAGGTTTGTTCCTTCCGCGCGGCGGAATCAGCATCTACCCATACGCCAACTACGGCAAACCAGGCACCAAATACGAGCAGCTGGCCGCACAGCGACTAACGCAACATCAGATTATTTAGAAGCTGCTAAAACACGTTTGGCGAAGCAACGCACAAGCGTTTTTTACCTGTCATTTTACCGACATTTTCAACAATCGCAGAGTTTCAAAATCAGTTTTTGAAACCTATCTGCGATTGTTTTTTATTCGCAACTAATCACAACCGATTGCAAAACCGCTAATTATATAGAATACTGATATTCAATCTGTTATTGTTTTACACAACCGATTGCATAAATTGTTGTTAATCAAATTTTTGAAGAAAAATCTAAAATTGAAAGTCAAATATCCAATATTGAAAGCCTCTCCGGAAACGACAAAATACTTTTAGCACAACTAAAAATGCCGGCAGCATTTGCCATACCACTAGTAACAAATGAATCCGGCAAGATTTAATAACTAAAAACCAATTTATGATGAAACAACAATATGGAGAAAGGTTGCAACACTGCTTCCTGCTTTGCTGTTCTCATTCTGCACAATGGCACAAACTCACGATGTGAAAGGTGTCGTTACAGATGAGGACCAACTCCCGTTGCCGGGAGTGAACGTAGTCATCAAAGGTACCACTGCCGGAACCATTACCGGAGGCGACGGAGCTTACAGCATACAAGCCGCCGACGGAGATGTCCTGGTGTTTACCTACATTGGCTACTCAACTGAAGAAGTTACCGTTAGCGGTAACTCGATTAACGTTAATTTGACACCAGACCTGATTGGTTTGAGCGAGGTTGTGGTTGTGGGTTACGGTACTCAGCGCAAAGAGGCTGTAACCGGCTCGGTAGCATCAATGAAAGGCGACGTTGTTCGCGAGATGCCTGGCTCAAACATCACCCAATCGCTGCAAGGCCGTATCGCCGGTGTCAATATGCAACAGTCTTCGACTAAGCCTGGTGCTGAGATGCAGATTCGCGTTCGTGGTACCCGCTCACTTAATGCAAGCAACGACCCGTTGATTGTATTGGACGGTGTTCCGTTTGCCGGTTCGCTTGGCGACATTGACCCGAACTCAATCAAGAGCATTGACATTCTGAAAGACGCATCCGCAACTGCAATCTACGGTTCGCGTGGTGCCAACGGCGT
>JAFYYJ010000031.1 GCA_017557605.1 Salinivirgaceae bacterium | reverse complement strand
TTCCCATCCCGAACACAGAAGTTAAGCCCTTCAGCGCCGATGGTACTGCGTACAGTGGGAGAGTAGGCCGCCGCCTTCCTTCAGCAAGCCTTGGTTTCCGCACAGGAGACTGAGGCTTGCTCCGTTTTGGGAGGTTCGTTCGCTAGCCCGGCATTGTCACCTTATTCCGTTTTGGTGCCGTCCCGGGGCTTGAGAACGATGCGAAAGAATGATTAATGAATTGGTTGGTGATTTAAAAATCACAGAATAACATCAGAGAGCACATTCACATGGCTCTTCGTTAAATTCTTATTCCAATAACCAGAATATCGTCAATTTGTGGGGTGTCGCCTTTGAAATCAAGATGGGTTTTGTTTAAGATTTCACCTTGTTCTTGCATTGGCAGATTGCATATTTCAAGCAGCAGGCGTTTGAAACGCGCCTTCATGAATTTGCGGTCACCATTTTCGCCGCCAAACTGGTCGCAATAGCCGTCGGAGAAGAAATAGTAGCAGTCGCCTTTCTGCATGTCAATGACATTGGTTTTGAACAAAATGCCGTCTTTGTATTGGTCCGACAATGCGCAAGGAAATTTATCGACCTTGTATTCGTTCAGTTCGCCGTTGCGGATTTGCAGCAGCGAGTTGTAAGCTCCAGCATATTGCAGAATATTGCTATTCTTGTCGATAGTCAGCATGCAAATGTCCATACCGTCTTTGGCAGCCTTTTCGCCTTTGTCGGCAAATGAGCGTACAATGCTTGCTCGTAGGTCGTTCAAGATTGCGCCAGGGTCTGTTATGCCGCGCACTTTTACAATGGTGTTCAGTGAGTTCATGCCCAACATGCTCATCATTGCACCAGGAACGCCATGGCCTGTGCAGTCGGCGGCTGTTATAACCAGTTTGTTATCAGCCTCGGCGCACCAGTAGAAGTCGCCGCTCACAATGTCGCGGGGCTTGAACAGTATGAATGACTCGCTTACGTAGTTGTCCACAAACGATGTGGTTGGCAACGACATGCGCTGGATTCTGGCGGCATAGTTGATGCTGTCGGTTAGCGAAACGTTCTGCTCTTCAATCTTTTTCAGTTGCTCTTCAATCTGTTTCGTCTGTCGTTTCACTTCAAGGTCAAGCAGACGGTTGCGCTCTTTGAGCTGATAGGTATAATATTTGATGATGCACAAAACTGCAAGTATGGCAAGTATTATGTAGAAGAAATAGGCGACTATTGTGCGGTACCATGGCGGACGTATGGAAAAGGTGAACTCGTCTATCGAGCTTTCCTCTCCGAAAGCATTGACGGCCTTGAGGTTGAATGTGTATGTGCCCTCAGGCAAGTGGTTGAATGTTACTGTGTTGATTTCGGTTTCCTGCCACTCGGTCATATATCCGTCTAACAGATATAGGAATCTGATTGATTCTGGAAAGCGAAACCATGGCGCGGCAAAACTGAAAGTCAGCGTGTTGTCTTTGTAGCTTATCCTTGGCTTGAAACTTTTCAGCGCCACGTTGCCGTTAGTGGTTTTCAGTCCTCGGTTGATGCCGAAATAAGGCACCCTGTGCGTCTGCGAGGTGTTGTCGCATAAAACAAGACCATCGGTAGCTCCAATCCATACCATGCGGTTATCGGTAGTGTAGATGGTGTTGATTTTACCAGCCGAAAGTCCTCGGAAATTTCTATCGTACAAAGTGGTATCACCATTTATGTAGTAGGCGATGTTTGTGCCTTCCGAAATCCATGTGACATTGCCAAACGATTTCATCATATAGATATTGTTAATCAACGGCAGTTCAGCATCGCTGAAGAGCGGCTGGGCATATTGTTTGAGCGAATCGTCGAGTGCCATTGCAACTTCTTCTTTGCTGATGTATCGGAATATGTGTCCGCCTTGGTTCAGGAAATAAATTTGACCGTTATATCTAACAGGTGATGCAAGTCCTTGCGTCAGGCCGTTGCTTTCATCAAAATATTCGGTGTTCGAAGTGAAACCATCGGTGATGAACCTGACAATGCCCTGATGGCTTGTGCCGAGCCATGCTGTCAGTATTCCAAGGCTGTCGACATCGTATTCGATGCTGTTTATGCTGTAGCCTGGCGCAGCGCCCAGCGTGCCAAACCACATATCGATTTCCTTATCGTACTCAAAGACTGACAATCCCCGATTGCCGCCAGCTAGAAGCATCTGTTTTTCAGGACAGAACGATATGCAGCGTGTGTCGTAGTCCGATATGCGCTCAAATACATTTTTGTCGGTCATTCGGTACATGCCGTATTCGGTACCTATCATGAGGTCGGTGTTGCAACGTGCTATGCACCATACACCATCCTTGATTTCAGTCACAGGAACGAACAGATTCTCAGTGTATGTCTTCAAATTCTTATTCAGTTTCAACAGCCCACCCAAAGTGCCAACATACAAAGTGCCGTTAGCCTCGCAGATGGCGTTTACACTGCCGTTTATGCCGTTCTCGTCGGTGAATATCGATAGGTAGCTGTTCTCAGGCAACAGTGTTATGCCTTTTTGCGTGGTTATCCAAACGTTGTGCTCACGGTCACAAAAGATATTGTTTATCCAATTATCAATCAGGCCGTTGCTAACATTTATATGCAACACAACCGTGCCGTCGGTTTTGACAACCAAAATGCCGTTATCGCGTGAGCCTAGAGCTATTGTGCAGCTGTCAATCATTGTACAGCTTGTAACATTGAATCCTACGCTTTTCAGAGTTGCGTTCAACTTCGACGGATTGGGTCTTACTGAGTCGTTCACCATGAGCCATGTGCCGTCTTCATAACTGATAATCAATGTGGTATCAGCTCCGGTTTTAAGCATTCCAAAAATGCCTATCTCGGCAAAAACACCGCCTCCTGTTACAGGTTTAATCTGGTTGCTGTCGATACGTGAAAGACCGATATGGCGTTGGCGAGCGTAGATGCTGTTGTTGGTGAAGAAAGCGTTGTGGAATTCCGTTTCAGGTTCGATTATGGAAATGTTGCTGTCGGAATATTTGAAAATGTACTCAAGACTCTGAAAGTAAACTCCATCATCGGTTTTGAATATGTTCCAAACATCTGAAAATGGGAAAATGTGAGTACGAATGCTGTCGGAAAGCGAGATGTAGCTGTATTTACCGCTGTTGTCAGTCACAAGAAAACCGAACTCATTTTGCGCACCGACATATATGGTATCGCCTGAAACTGAAGGTGTTATCGATTTTACCCATACGCCTTGTTTGACATCGAGCCGCAGCCATGTCTGCCCGTCGAATTCCCAAACGGCATTGGCTGTACCAAAATACATTATTCCTTGTCGGTTTTGAGCTATGGCATGGTTTTCAGCATCGTATTTTACGCCATAATTCTTCGGACCGTAGTTTATCGGTGTGTAGTTTTTGATTTGAGCGTGCGCGCAAAACGCGATGGACGCGGCAACAATCAACAATAGTTTTTTTGCAACCATAGTCAAGCTAATTTATCCCAAAGATGAAAAAAGTATATCTATAATCAAAAGAGTCCGACAATACTTTTAATAATTTTGCCGCGTTTAAAATGAAAAAATGTACAAAAAAGAACGATTATGAAAAAGTTATTGCTATTACTGCTATCGGTGGCTTTGGTTTTTGCCGCCTGCGAAAAAGACGACGAACCGCAACCTGAGCCTAATCCGGACCCGATAGTCAACCCTTCGGACACAACAACAACCGATACCACAACGGTTGTTCCTATCGATTCGACAAAAATCAAAGCTGAGTTGCTTCAGAAAAAACTCAATAGTTACGATTATCTGAAAACATACGTCAACCGCACAGCGCATCCAATTTTCAAGTTCTCAGGAGCAATTGAGGCTTGGGATTTCAACAGCCAGGCAAAGCTGCGTGATACATTATCCATGCATTTCGACGAAATAGTTGCGGGTAACTCTATGAAATATTCCAGTTGTGTCGATGGTAGCGGCAATATGAATTTCAACACAGTAAAACAATTCTGTGAAAACGCTAAGTCCGCCGGACTCACCATCTACGGCCACACGCTGGCCTGGCACTCGCAGCAGCAACCGGGCTATCTGCTTGGTCTGATGAAAGATATTGAGATTGATGTTCCTGACGAAGAAAAAGTTGATGTCGATGATACCAATATCGATTACAAGGAAATGAAATCATGGAGTCTTTGGCACAGCGATTTCAAAAATGCCGATGACAACACCGATTACTCGATAACAACAGGAGCCGAGGGCGTCCTAATCAGAAACAATACGAAATCTAAGCAGAATTATATGGTTCAGTATCAGATGGCTGGCGGCTTGACACTGAAGTTGGGCGTTAAGTATACAATGACTATCAAAATGAAAGCGTCAGACCAAGCATCGGTTGCATATAGTGTAGGTGATTGGTATCCGGATAATTATAACGGCACATTTACTATCGACACTGAAATGAAGGAATACACTGTTCAATTTGAGCCGGTTGTTGAAGGCGGATTTGTGTTGTTCCAGACAGGTAGTTTTGTTGGCGACATTGTTGTTGAAAGCTTGAAAATCACTCACAAAGGCAGCGACAAAACTCTTCCGCTTACCGACGAACAAAAACGCGACACACTAATTTGGGCTATGGACCGCTGGATTGCAGGAATGATGGAGGCAACTGACGGCTACGTGAAAGCGTGGGACGTTGTGAATGAGGCTCTTTCGGGAGCTGATGGTGATGGCGACGGTATCTACGACCTGCAAAATTACGAGAACAACAATATTTCCGACCCAAGCAACGTGTCGTCGGGTGTGTTCTATTGGCAAGCGTTTATGGGCGACCTTGAATATGTGCGCACAGCCGTGGCAAGCGCCCGCAAGCACTTCAAAGGCAACGCTGACGAGCTTAAACTCTTTGTCAATGACTACAACCTTGAGTCAACATGGGATGACAATGCTAAACTGAAATCGCTTGTGGCGTGGATTAATAAATGGGAGGCTGATGGTGTTACAAAAATTGACGGCATTGGCACACAGATGCACATCAGCTGCTATGAGAGCGCAAGCCTTCAGAAAGATGCAGAGAACCATATTGTTAAGATGTTTCAGATAATGGCCACAAGCGGAAAATTATGCCGCATATCGGAGTTGGATATGGGTTATGTTCGTGGTTCGAACAAATGGGGCGGTTCTATTAAAACAAGCCAAGTAACCGATATTGAACATCAGAAAATGGCTGATTTCTACAAGTTTATCATTAAGAAATATTTTGAGATTATTCCCCCGGCACAGCAATATGGTATCTGCCAATGGTGCCTGACCGACGCTCCGACTAGCTCCGGCTGGCGTGGTGGCGAGCCTGTCGGTATTTGGACTGAGGGGTACAAAGCTCGTAAGGCTGCATATGCCGGCTTTGCAGATGGATTAGCAGAAAAGGAATAAGTTCCTGTATAACATATCAAAACAGCATCTTGTTTGTAATAAGCAAGATGCTGTTTTTTTTATAGCCTTGTTGCAACCATTGCGGCATTCCATTTTTTGTCACTTTTTAGTTGTTGCTAATATTGCAATACATTTCTACATTTGCAGCTTATAGTTGTTAGGAGCAAATTCGTTGAATTACTGATAAATAATGAACATAGAGATACTTGATACAACGTTGCGCGACGGCGAGCAAATGCAAGGCGTGGCTTTCACCGACGACGAGAAGTTGAGCCTTGCAAAACTTCTGCTCGAAGATTTGAAGGT
>JAFYYJ010000030.1 GCA_017557605.1 Salinivirgaceae bacterium | reverse complement strand
TGCTCCAGTCAATCTTGTCGAACGAAGAACCCGACAGAACCTGACCTTTGCCCACAACAATCGAGACCACGCCGTAGGCGTTGCTGGTTACCACCTGCCGCTCCTGATAGAGCGAACCGCTGCTGTTGAGCAGCGTTATGCGAAGCGCTATCTCCTGCCCGGCCAAAAGGTTGCCGTTGGCATCGCGGATAACCGCTTGATAGTTAAAGCCGCTCTGGGCCATTGTCATTGTTGTTGCAAGCATGGTTGCAAATGCGATTAGGAAACTCTTGATTCTTCTCATAACTATCTGATTTTTGGTTTTAGTTACGTTATTGGTTTTCGTTTTAGCTTAGTCGTTTTTCTTCATTGTTTGGGTTGGTACGTCAAAAAACTGCGAAATATACAACTATTTTTGATTGGCGTTTAACGAAATGGTTAAAAGTTATAAGTGACAAGGCATTAGTAATTACGAATTCCGATGTTGGGACGCAATTAATCGCGTCCGTACAATTCATCATTCCGATGCATCCCGATAACCATCGGGACGGAATCTTATCATTATTGCGGAGATGCCGAAACAAGTTCGGCATGGACAATAGAATGCTTGCATCAGTGTTAGCGTTTTAGTTTTCGTTATCGCTAGTGTCAGCGTAAGTGTTATCTTTTTTTGCACTTTTGTAGCACATTCAAACACCATTCGGAAATGAAGGACTCCATAATAGTTCTATCGGGCGGACTTGACAGCACCACAATGTTGTATGAGTATCGCGAACGCATTGCCTTGGCGGTGTCGTTCCACTACGGCAGCAACCACAACGACCGCGAGCTGGCGTTTGCCAAGCTCCATTGCGAGCGGCTCGGCATTCAGCACCTGATTATTCCTCTCGATTTCATCGGACGGTATTTCAACTCATCGCTGCTGGCTGGTGCCGACGCCATTCCCGAAGGCCACTACAACGACGACAACATGCGCTCAACGGTGGTACCTTTCCGCAACGGCATAATGCTGTCGATAGCTGCCGGTTTAGCCGAGAACAACGGTCTGCAATATGTCATGATTGCAAACCATGCCGGCGACCACACCATTTATCCCGACTGCCGCCCTGAGTTCATTTCAGCCATGGATGCAGCCATAGACAGCGGCACTTATAACAACGCAAGGATTCTCGCTCCCTACACCAACATCACCAAAACCGACATTGCACGGCGCGGCAAACTGCTGAAAATCGATTATTCCGAAACATGGTCGTGCTACAAAGGAGGGAAGGTGCATTGCGGCAAATGCGGCACTTGCGTCGAACGGCGCGAGGCTTTACAGCTTGCCGGCATCGACGACACAACGGAGTATGAAGACTAATTGGAGCTTTTGAGCATAACCACCGCTCCCGCCAAAGCCGGAAGCCCGATGTTTATCAGCCACACGGCAATGGTTGCTGACAGAATGGCAACCGCCGAGCCCCCAAAGGGCGAGAGAAAAAATAACGCCGCCGAGCCGCGAACACCCCATTCGGCCAAAGCAAATGTCGGCACAATGGTAACAAAGCAATAGATAAAAGCAATGGCGCACAACCCTGTCAAAAGTCCCATTTCGACGCCAAACGACCACAAAACAAGATAAAACTGAAAGGCAAAAACCACATAACGCACAGCCGAAATGGCTAAAACCGCCGCCAACTGTCTTGCACGATACAATCCCATTGCCTCAACAATGTTTTTCAACATCTGGCTGCGTTCTATTTTGATTTTTGCAGACATTTTACTTATATTAAAGAATAAGATAATGGCGAATATTAATATGATTACAAGTGCTATAAGAGTTACAAAATAATTGTCTTGAAAAAAATGCAACTGACGGGGAAGCTCGATGTTGCAAGCAAACGCCGCAACACCAAACACCGCAATAACAAGCATCTGCGCACAACTGCCCACAACCGAAGCCATTGTGCCAGCCGCGCGGTTGCCGGCTTTAAGAAGTATTATGCGCCCGGCAAAGTCGCCAATACGGTTTGGTGTCACCATTGATGCGGCAAGCCCAGCCAGCACCGACTTAACCGCCAACAACAATTTAACATCTTGTATCTTAGCTAAAAGGTGCTTCCATTTAAAGCTTTCCGTTAAATAATTGACGGGCATCAGGGCAACTGCGGCAATCATCGGCAGCGTTTTGAAATCGGTTATCCGCAACCCGACTCCTTTTTCGATTTGCTCCATTATGCGGAAAACAATAAACGCAAAAGCTGCGCACGCCACAGATATCTTAAAGATTGTCAACCATTTTTTACTCATGGCCGACTGATTTTACTCGCCCTCTGTTGAATCGTAAACTTTTTGCCCGCACAAATACGTGCTGACAATTTTCACTTCGGGCAGATTCGGTTTGTATATTGTGGTAAGATTCTCGTTTGTAACGATGAAATCAGCGTTTTTGCCAACCTCAATACTTCCCTTGGTTTTCTCGTCAAACTGCGCAAAAGCCGCCCATATTGTCATCGACTTCAAAGCCTGAACCGAGGTCATCTCCTGCCCCTGTTTGTTGCGCACAGCCCGCTTGTCCTGCCGCATTGCCGAGTACATTGTCAGCGTTGGATTGAGAGGCTCGTATGGAGCGTCTATGCCGCACAAAATGCCCTGATTCTGTCCGAGTATTCTTCTCCACGCGTAGGTTCTTCTCAGCTGCCTTCTGGACAGAATCTCCGGCAACCGCTCGCGCGAACTTTCATATTTTGCAGGTATCACCAGCGGCAAGAGTTTGTATTGCGAAAAGAAGCGCAAATCGCGTATACTAGTCACTTGCAGATTCTCAACACGCCAACGGGCATCGTTTTCACGGGGAAGTATGTCGGCAAACGTGTTTAATGCCACACGCGCCGCAGAATCACCCACACAGCCAACACACATCTGGAATCCATTGTCGTAAGCCATGCGGCAAATGCGGAGAAGGCTGTCGGCACTCACCAGCAAACTGCCATTGGTGCTGTCGGAATACGATGATTCAAGAACCGCCTTCTGGTCAGCAAGGCTGCCATCGAGGTCCACGCCCACCGAAACCACTTTCAACTTGTCGGTATGATACGGCATCTTGCTGATATAGTGGTTGATATTCTCTGCCGACGGCTCCAGAACAGCATAAAAAGAAATCTGCAATTCGCCTTTTTGTTGCAGACTATCAATAAGTCTGACATTGCTATATGAAGTCCCGAAATCGGTAACTGTGGTTATACCCATTGAAAAATAGTTCTTTTCGGCCTTTTTCAAAAGGTCTGACACCGAAAGTTGTAACTGAGTGCTGTCGATTAGCGAATTGGCATACTCAAAAAAATGCGAGCGCGAGTCGATAAAAGCCGGGAACACATATTTGCCCTCCATGTCAACAACATTGTCGGAATAAAAACGCGCTTTGATAATGGCGTCGGAGCTGACTGCTACAAACCGCCCGTCGCGGATAGCCGCACTCTGCATTACAGAAAAATTGTCATTAACAGAATAAATCTTGGCATTATGTATTATCAAATCGGCATGCTCCCTATGCTGGCACCCGACTAACATTGCCGCAATTGCTATCAGAAAGTAAAATCTCTTCATAGAAGTAACATTAATCGGGTAAAGATAGGTTTTTAAGTTATAACTTTTAGAGTTTTGGGTTATAAGTTTTAGATTTCAAAGTTTGCCGATGCTTATCTTCAATCTTATCAACGGATGCTTTATTGTTACTGTTTCAACATTTTGACCAGCGTCGGTATTAATCAAAACCACGGTTTTGCTGAATAGATGTCCGCTTTTTCGACGGCGCATTGTGGCTGTCTGACTCTTAAGTCTGGCACGATTTTCGTCAACAAAGATGATGCGCAAATCGTTGTCGAGCAGCTGCTCCAGCTTTTTACGGCGCAGCGGAGCCACACTGCTGTTCACGCGCAGCGAGTCGGCTGTCAGTGTGTAGTCGAAAAGCGTCAGGCCGATGTATGAAGCCACAACCGCGCGCGGACCGTTATTTGTCGGCCGGGCAATCAGCATTCCACTTAAGTGACTGCCTCGGGCATCAATCTGAATGTTGTATTTGTCGGTTTTGTTAGGAGTAAAAACAGGTTGTGCCGAAGTGCAAACGGCTGAAAAACAAACTATTAGAATCAGAATCGCCTTATTGAACACTGAAGATGCCATTGTCTTTAAGCTGATTGAACCGCTGGTTGCTGAAAATGTATCTTGTGTAATCGTCTTCATTTTCAAACATATACAACTCGCTCACCGACATATTTGCTTTGCTGAGCAAAAGGCGGATTTTGGCCACATAGTCGCGGACTGTCTGGCTTTTCGGAGTTATAGTAACCTGATAGTATTTTTCATTTTCCTGATAATCAATGTTGTATCCGTCTTTCATGCGATTCAAATCGCCAACCATGCAGGCAGTTATCATATCTTGCATTCCTGACATCATCTTGTTGGTGTTCAGAGCCACAATGCTCTTTTTGCCGTCCGACACCATTTTCAGTTTGCCGTCGTTTATAACAACCAGATAATCAAGCGGCTTGGCATAATGCATATAAATTTTGTTCTCAGTCATGTATGCAAATTTCCCGGTTGAGCGCACATCCTCGTCAAACATATCGAGGTGCTTAATCTGCTCAAAATCGCTTTCGATTGTTTTCAAAGCCGACACGCTGGTTTTCAAGCGGTTCTCAAAATCGGCAAGGTCGGTTATGGGGTGCATTTGCGCGAAAAGCGGACTAGCCGAAACGCAAACGGCGATGATTATCAAAAAACGTTTCATTATGCTGATTTTTAAAATTTTAATTCTCCAAACGAATAACCCTCGCTCCTTATTGTGTCGATAACGGCCTGCAGCAATGTTTCGCTGCCGCTGATGCCGTCGTGCAAAAGTATTATTGAGCCATTTTTCAGCTGCCGCCGTATGCGTCGCAAAACTTTTTCAATTGGTGGCTGATTGGTGTCATAAGTACGTATGCTCCAACCAATTACTTTCAAGTTAAGTTTCCTGACTGCGTGTGCCACCCGTGGGTTTGTAACACCAAATGGAGGGCGGAAAAATGGAGTATCGGCACCTGTTGCTCGCCTCAATTCCGACTGGCAACACTCAATGTCGGCAATCATCTTGCGGCGGCTCAAAATCGGAAACGTGTTTTTATGGCTATAACTATGATTTCCTATTAAATGTCCGTCATCGGCAATACGCTTCACAATTGACTCGCAACCGGCAACGCGGCTGCCAATGCAAAAAAAAGCAGCCTTTATGCCATTCCGCTTCAGAACATCGAGAACCTTTGGAGTCTGAACAGCATCCGGAGCATCGTCAAAGGTCAGATACACAACTTTTTCCTGCATATTCACGCGGCACAACGCCCGCACATAAACCTGCGATTTTATGCTGTACGACGCGTAAAACAAGAAACCTAACAATATTGCAATTGCCAGTGCAACAATCATCTTCTAACAAGAATAAGCGATTGATTGATTTGCTGATACTGATTGACTATAAGCACGTTGGCGCAATTCATCTGCGTCGCTTTCCACAGGGCGAAGGCCGTTGCCGTCTGATACTCGCCGCACTGCTTTTTGAAATCAACAGTCTTGTCGCCAAACATTTTTTCGGCCACGGAGCTACCACTCAAAACGCAATCAATATCATCAAGACGCAGATTATTCCTTTGAACAAAACTTTCAATAACCGCAGCGAACTCGCTATTAATTAATCCAGTATGCGTTTCAACATCACAAACAGCCGGTGCGGCATCAGCTTTGGCGGCAAGCATAAAAAACTGCGAGCCTTCGCCAAGCGGATAATTCTTGAGCAATCCCATACGCCGTTGCGCATCGGTTGAGGCAACAGTTATCTCATCAATTGCGCCGACAAGCACATTGCGCGCTCCGTCGGCCACCTGCAGCGCAGCGTCAATCAGCGCGCTCTCAAAACTCAGTCCGCGATGAACGTAAGTAACATTGTATGAGTGTATTCCCTTGAGCAGAGCCAACTGTCCGCCAACAGTGTTGAATGTCGATTGGATGAACGGCGTGGGGTTGAGCAGCCGCTCGTTATTTACCACTATCGACTCTATAAACTTCTCGGTATCGGACAGACAACCTAGTCCGGTAGCGGTTATAACAGCATCAATATCAGATGTTTGCCCAAGACACTCGAGTCCGCAGGCAACACCCATTTTCACAAAGCGGCTCATACGGCGGCGCAGTGTGGCATCGGTTATTATTTCCTTGTAATCAGGTTCGACGGCTGGCATTGTAAGCCCGGCAACCGTTCCGTCGGATGCTATTGAACTACTGTTGATGATAAAAACCGGTTGCATCTGTGTCACGTTTTATTCTTCAAATTTCGAGAAAAGCAGTGTGGTATCGTTGCCGCCGAAACCAAAAGCGTTCGACAGCACATTGCGGATGTTGTTTCCTTCGCTGAATTCGGTTTCTGGCACCAATTGCGTCTCGGGAGCCGGCGATTTAAAATTCAGATTAGGATAGATGAACCCGCGGCTCACCGACAATGCCGAATAAACGGCCTCAATGCCCTCCGACGCGCCAAGCGTGTGACCAATGAACGCCTTTACCGAACTAAATGGAGGCACCTTGTCGCCGAAAATGCGCTTCAAAGCCATTCCTTCCGACAGGTCGTTATTGGGTGTGCCGGTTCCATGAACATTAATGTAGTCAATTTCTTCCGGCTTCACTCCGCTCATTGCTATTGCCTCACTCATCGATTTGAAGGCACCGTTACCCTCAGGAGAACAGCCGGTCTGATGATAAGCATCGTTGGCATTGGCGTAACCAATGAGCAAACAATAAGGCTTGCGCCGCGCCGTTTCGGCACTTTGCAGCACAATATATCCAGCTCCCTCGCCCAGATTTAGTCCGGCGCGTGTGGCGTCGAACGGGCGACAGTGCTCCTTGTCTAAAATCATCAGCGAGTTGAAGCCATTGAGCGTGAACTTGCAAAGCGAATCGGTGCCGCCAACAATTACCGCATCCAACATATTGTGTTTCAGCATTCGGGCACCAAGCATAATGGCATTGCCCGCCGACGAACATGCCGTGCTAATGGTTGTTGTAAAACCAGTGATTCCCAGTTGGTTGGCAATAAATTCGGTGCTAGCGCCGCAGTCGTGCTGACTCACCATTCGCAAGCGTCCGCGACTATGGTCTGTACGGAAATCGTTGTAAAACACCTCGCTCAGGTCCATTCCGCCAACTGATGTCGATGATATGAGCCCTACACGCATTGCTTTGGCGTCGATTTGCGAGTCGGACAAAGCCTCCCGCGCCGCCAACATTCCAAGCAAAGCCGTGCGCGAAATCGTTTTATCAGGCTCAACACCAAGCAGATGCTTAAGTTCAGTGTCTGATTTCTTCACTTCCGAAACAGGCACATCAAGGTTGGTCTGGAAAAATCGCGGTTTTTCCATTCCGTGCCGTTTCCGCCTCAAGGCGTCAATGTTCTCTTCAACATTGAGCCCGATGCCCGACACCGCACCCAGTCCTGTTACGGCTATCCGCATCTATTTCTGATGAGCTGTAATGTACTCGGCCAAAGTTTTCACCGAATAGAAAATCTCTTTTCCTTGCGCCGGATTGTCGATTTTGATTCCGTAGTTGCGCTCCAGAATCAAGATTATTTCAAGCGCGTCGATAGAGTCCAAACCCAGACCGCCGTCGCCAAAAAGCGGTGCTTCGGCATCGATGTCGGCAGGTTTGATTTCCTCAAGATTCAGTTCGGCAATAAGTTCGCCTTTCAGTTTTTCGATAAGTTCTTCCATTGCTTTATCTTATTTGACGTAATTCATATTCTCCAACAGGCTGAATGACGACCTGTAGCGTGTGCCCAGCAGCTCGCACCAACCGACAATGCAGTAATGCAGATTGGCCTCGCTAACGGCCATTTGCACATATTTCAATACCTTCTCGCTATCGTGCCCTTCGCTGATAAAGAAGGTGTTCTCGCCTTTTATCTGGTAGCGGATGCATATCTCGCCTATTACGACATTGGGCAGCGTGTAGACAAAAACCGCCGGGCTTGCCATTGCATCGCCGTTTTCGCCAATGTTGCGCTGATGCTCAATGTCGGTGTCGAGCGAGCCCGCTGCGTTCGACATTATTATGCCTATCTCCTCCGGCTCGTACTTGAAATCGCGAAGCAGATAACCCGCCGTAACGTATCCCAACTTGCAAAGATTATCCATCTTGTAGAATTTCATGTTCTCGTCGCCAAGTTTTTTGAAAGCCTCGCGGATAAAAACATTGAACTCGGTGTCTTTCGACGAGAAAATGGTTTTGTTGCCACGTTTGACATGCGCATCGACAACAGAAATAGTGCAAATCGACCTCATTGTGATGTTTTGCGGCTCCGGGCGGCTCTTTTTTGCGTACTCGGACAGCGACAGCACAACAGCCGCGTTGCACCCTCCAAAGCCCGAAGCTGTCTTAACGCAGCTCCGCATCTTCATTGTTTTGTGCGTCGGCGAGACTTTTATGGGCATTGGAACACCAAGTTTTTGGAATCCCATGGTGCCAAAGAGCGTGCCAATACGCAACTCGTGCATGCAGACAATGGCCTCAATCAATCCAGACGCGCCAAGCGTGTGGCCGAAATAAGGCTTCAGGCTCTGCACAGGTTTGTCCTGAAGTTCGGCAAGCGTTACGGCCTTCGACTCCATCTCGTCATTGTAAGCGGTTGCCGTTCCGTGCATATCGACAAAACTGATGTCCGACTTTTTGACGCAGGCCTCGTCCATAGCTCCACGGATAGCCAGATTCAGCTCGTAACCCGTGCGCGACGGTCCCGATATGTGGTTGGCATCGTTGCTAATAGCGCCGCCGGCAAGCAATATGCTGTTGTCAGTGTTGTCGGTCGACAGGATGACAGCTCCGGCGGCCTCGCCCAGATTGAGCCCGTCGCGCGATGCGTCGAATGGAACACACCGTTTCGAGCTCAACGACTTGAACGACTTGAATCCGCTGGTGACAAAATGCGACAGCACGTCGCAACCGGCCACAATCACGTTTGAGTAAACGCCAGCCTCGATAAGCCGCTTGCCCACTATCATTGCCGACAATCCTGAAATGCAGGCGTTCGACACCACAATCGGTCGGTTGGCGGCCTTGAAATACTTGGCTATGCGGTCACCCGATTTCCATATGGTGATGCGCCCGTCCATCGACTCGGCAGTGTAGTCGAGCAGGTCGATGTTGCCTTTGGCTGTAGCTATGACAATACCTACGGAGTTGTCGGCAATGTCGATGTGCGTCTGGTCCAAGACATCGGTAATGGCCATTATCACAAGCCTCTCAAACTTGGTATACTGCGACTCGATGTCCATCGTCTTCGACTGAAGCCTGATTTTATGGTCGACAAAGATTGACGCCGTTATGGGCGCGTCGGCCACAGTCGATGTCTTATGCTCCATAACTGCCGAATGGTAGGAACAGAGCGCGGCAATATTCTCCTGCGAATTGAACCCGAGCGGAGTGACAATAGAATCGGCCGTTATGTAAATGTTCATTTTATCCATCGTTGCTTCCAATCCAAATAAAACTGAGGAGAGTTAAGCTCCAACTCACGTGTCTGACCGTTGATGAAAACCTGTGTCGAGCTGCCGGTTGCCACCACCGCATTGTCGGATGCGCGGTAAATGGTGTAGTCGAACATTATTTTAGCAGCCGATGTTGGAATGTAACGCGTCTCCACAATGGCCTCCTCACCGAAAGTAAGCGACTGTTTATACTGGCAGTTCAGTTCAACCATCGGCGCCATGTAGCCGCTGTCATAAATATCGATGTATTTCAATCCGTCATAATGCTTACCGAACGATTCGCGGCCGTCTTCAAAATAACGGATATACTCGCCGTGCCAAACCACCTTCATAGAGTCAACCTCACTGAACCGCACCGTTATGGTCTTGCGGTCGATGAGTGCAGCCTCGCGAATCTTATTTTTTGTCTTCATTATCAATATTTTGCTTTATTCTGTCTGTAAAAAAATCTTCATCCGGCACTCTGCTACCACTTCGTTGTTGTTTTTTGTCTGCGCCGATATCAGCGACACGCCACCAACCTCCTGCATAACAGTTATATAGGTATGCAACTGGCTTCCTACGCACGGAAGACTGCTGATTGTCAGTTTGTCGATTGAACCGATAAAACCCAACGGAACCGCTTCGCCTTTCTGTGTGAAGATGTAACCCACACGCGCCGCCGCCGATTGGGCTATATGCTCAATAATTCCAGGTTCGCGCAAGCAATTGCCCGAGCAGAAGATATTATCGGTCCCGACAGTCAGGCCTGAATGCGACACACCGTCCTCAATGCCGTAAAAAGCATCGACCATCACAACAGGCGGCCGCTGCGGAATAAGAGCTAAAATATCGGAACCAGTTATTGTTCTACTCACCTCAGAAAATTTGGGTGCGAAGGTACTAAATTATTGGTTTTATAATTAGAGCGTGATGAGTAAAGTGAAAAGACGAGAGGGAGGATTAGAAGAACGTGATGTTTATACTCACAGAAACTCCACAAAATGCGTTGAGGCGGTGAATTCACCGCCTCAACAACTCTAAACCTTAACTACTATTATTATCCTTAGCTTTTATCCTAAACTTTGTTCGCGCATATTAGCCCGTTTGCGCTCGGTCTCATCCAAGATGATTTTGCGCAGACGCATCGAGTGCGGCGTAATCTCCACATACTCATCTTTTTGGATGTACTCAAGTGCCTCCTCGAGCGAGAATTTCACCGGCGGCGCAATGCTCACTTTCTCATCGGAGCCCGAAGCACGCATATTGGTGAGTTTTTTTGTTTTAGTCACGTTTATCACGATGTCGCCCGGGCGTGTGCTCTCGCCAATTACCTGACCGGCGTAAACCTCCTCCATCGGCTCGACAAAGAATGTGCCGCGGTCCTGCAGCTTGTTGAGCGCATAGGCGATGCTGGTGCCGCTCTCCATCACAATCAGTGAGCCGTTGATGCGTTTCTCAATCTCGCCCTTATAAGGTTCAAAATCGATGAAGCGGTGGGCAATCACAGCCTCGCCTGCGGTGGCGGTCATCATGTTGCTCGACAGGCCAATAATGCCTCGAGATGGAATTTTAAAGTCAAGATGAACGCGGTCGCCCTTGCGGTCCATATTCAGCAGCTCGCCCTTGCGGCGGGTAACCATCTCAATAGCCTTGCCCGAGCAGTCTTCCGGTAGGTCAATGGTAAGTTCCTCAACGGGTTCGCATCTTTCGCCTCCGATATTTTTTATAATCACCTGTGGCTGGCCAACTTGCAGCTCGTAACCCTCGCGACGCATAGTCTCAATCAAAATTGACAAATGAAGCACGCCTCGACCAAAAACGGTGAACGAGTCTGCCGAGTCCGTCGGCTCAACGCGCAAGGCGAGGTTCTTTTCAAGTTCCTTCTCAAGACGCTCTTTCAGGTGGCGCGAAGTCACAAATTTGCCGTCCTTGCCAAAGAAAGGCGAGTTGTTGATTGTGAACAACATACTCATTGTCGGCTCATCGACGGCGATTGGCGGCAGAGCGTCGGGATTCTCGTTGTCGGCAATGGTGTCGCCAATTTCGAAACCTTCGATTCCCATAACGGCGCAAATGTCGCCGGCCTCAACCTGATCAACCTTTGCCTTACCCATTCCTTCAAACACATACAACTCCTTAACGCGCGATTTCACAATCGAGCCGTCGCGTTTGCAAAGGCTGATTTGCTCGCCAGAGTGGATAGTGCCACGGTGAACGCGCCCCACAGCGATTCGGCCCACATACGACGAGTAGTCGAGCGATGTGATGAGCATCTGCAGCGAGCCTTCTTCAGCGTGCGGTTCGGGAATATATTTAAGAATGGCCTCAAGCAGCGGCAGCATGTCGGTCGACGGCTTTTTCAGGTCGTCGGTCATCCAGCCGTTCTTTGCCGAGCCGTAGATTACCGGGAAATCGAGTTGGTCCTCGTTGGCATCTAGTTGGAACATCAGCTCGAAAACCTGCTCGCAAACCTCGTCGGGGCGACAGTTCTGCTTGTCAACCTTGTTGATGACAACAATCGGCTTCAGACCAATTTGCAAGGCTTTCTGAAGCACAAAGCGGGTTTGCGGCATCGGGCCTTCGAAGGCGTCAACCAGAAGCAGAACGCCATCGGCCATGTTCAGCACACGCTCAACCTCACCACCGAAATCGGAGTGCCCCGGAGTGTCGATAATGTTGATTTTCACACCTTTGTAAACCATCGAAACGTTCTTCGACAGAATGGTTATGCCGCGCTCGCGCTCAAGGTCGTTGTTGTCGAGGAAGAGTTCTCCTGCAGCGTGTTCCTTGAACTGTTTGGTTTGCAGAAGGATTTTGTCAACTAATGTAGTTTTTCCGTGGTCGACGTGTGCAATGATTGCAATGTTTCTGATTTGCTTCATTTTTAGCCCAATTTTTGAGGGTGCAAAAGTATATATTTTTGAAAAAAATATTATCGCACTGCAAACAAAAAAGGCCTTGAGCGACGCCCAAAGCCTTTTTCATTTATGAAAACAAGATTATTAATCTTCCTTGTAAACAGGTTTGTAAGTTTGAATTGATGCAGCCGAGCCACGGTCGCGCCAAACAAGGGTGTCTTTTGTGGCATAATGCACATCGTCCTCATCAAACTCGATAGTGTAGTCAAGGTAAAGCACATCGCGGTCTTTATTTCCCCAAGCAAGCGGGGCTCCGTTTTTCACATACTTACCTGTGCCCGACGCCTTGCACAAGTCCTCGTTGTTAGAGGTAATGGTGCAATCGTCGCCGTTGAAAGTAAGAACCAGTTCGCAAGCTGTTGGAACACCAGCAATTTCGGTAGTGGCAATCGGGAGAAGAACCTGATTGCGAGATTTCGAAGTTGTGTAAACGACCTCGTCTTCCTCAATAAATTTACCATGGCGGCTTTCGGTAACTTTTCCATAACCATCAGGAACCTGATATGTAATGGTAACAGTCTGTTTCTTGCCTGTCGGTTCAAATGTACTTGCAACAATGGAGCCTTCAGATGCTGCAGAATGACGCTCTTTTGTGAAATAATTAGCACTTGACACATCATCGCAACGACCGTTTGTCATCATCTCGACTTTGTTGAGCAAGAAGCTGACATTGTCGATGTAGTAGTCGTTAGAATCGGCTATCTCGCTAAGGTTGAAAGCGATTGAATGACCGCCAGCCTGCGAACTTGAGATTGTGCCTGTAATGGTAACCGTTTTCCACTCTGTTGTGAAAGTTATAGAGCCCAAATTAGCTTTGTACGAGCCCGCTCCTGCGTGAATCTGAGTGCCCGAATTGGCTTCTTTGGTTGCCTTTACATCCATTGTCAAAGTAAACTCATCGCCTTCGGCAAATTCGGTAACAGCGTCAATCCAGAACTGGTTATCCCAAACCTGGTCATACTTTGGACCGGCATGTATTGCTATACACATGTCGTCGCCGGTTATTGTCTCTGTTACATCTTTGAATTTCAGCTTATCGAAATTGTCGGTGCCACGGCGCAGATAAGTAGCCGTGTACTCGTTGATGTAATTTACGCAGAACAAAGTGTAGTCTTTAGCTGCCACATCCCATTTGGTTGGGTCCTGACGCTGCGGATTAGAACGGTCTATAATTGGTGTGCCGCGGAAGATGTTGTCAACACCTGAGTAATTATCGCCCATGACAACCGGAATAACATAATTGTTAGAAACGGCCAATGGGTCGTTGAAGAACTTCTCTTTATTCAATTTAACCTCAACTCCTCCACGGAAACCGCCGGCATAGTCAAGCACACTGCCGTTCACCTCATCATAGTTATAATAATCTCTCGGCATAGGTTTCACTTTTGTGCCGTCTTCGAAATACAGACCATCGGTAAGCGACTCGTCAACTTTGACGTCGATTTTCGCATTGATACCCTCGTACGAGCCACCGCATGTGCCATAGATGGTAAAACGACCTTCGTTATCGCTGGTGTTGTCGTAGGTCTCAACATTACCCAAAATCATAGTGCGGATTGGGTATTGGTAAGAGAAATAGGCTGTTGTTCCACCGTCGAAGTCGGGGAACGTTTGCTCGCTATTGTGGCAAGCTGCGAATGCCACAGCAACCGCGCCTATTGATAAAACTGATACTATTCTATTCATTTTCATTGTATTGACGTTTTAATTAATAGCTGGTCCAACCATCGTTTTGTTTCAGAGCCGACCATTTGTTATACTCTGATTCAGGTATTGGTCCATAATACATACAATCTTTGTAGTCACGGACTTCGTTCTTGACAGGAACTGAAGTATAAGTTTTCTTGCCATTGCTTGTCTCGATTTTCATTGCCTTAACCTCTTCGTTCAGATTAGCCTTCCAACGACGGAGGTCCCAGAAACGATGGCCTTCGAAGCAAAGCTCGATGCGGCGCTCGTTGTGAATAAGCTCACGCATTTTGTTTTGGTCCGATTTAATTGACTCAAGATACTGGTCGTTCTCAATACCGGCACGCTCGCGTATCGCCTTAATAACATCGTAGGCGCTGTAGGTTGCACCCGGAGCCGGACTTGTTGGGCCATAAGCCTCATTGGCAGCCTCGGCATAATCAAGGAAAATCTCAGTGTAACGGATACGGGCATAATACTTGTGCTGAGCACTGATACCGCCTGTTCCGCCTGTGCCCTGAAGAACGCAATCCTCGTTGAGCAGCTTACGCATATAATAGCCCGTACGAGTCGGAGCACCACCCTTTGTAGCGTCAAGACCGTCAACATTGTCCTTATCGTCAACAGTTGTGTTAATCAATTCGGTATTCTTAATTTTATCAGTTGACCTGTTTGGACCGAAATCAGAACCGTCGTGAACAATGTAGAGGTCGAAACGCGGGTCGCGGTCATCATACGGATTCTGCGGGTCGTAGCCGCTGGCGGCGTCGGTAATAGGATAGCCGTTAGCCATCGGGAAGGCGTCAACAAGATTCTGTGTAGGATTGATTTTTGCCTTACCTCCCAACGATTTCGGATAGCAATCGTTCTCCAAACCATTAGTCTCTCCCACCTGGTCGCGCCAGATAATCTCAGCCGGATTACCCTTGCCACGATAATTACGGATTTCCTCAAGATTGTTATACCAACGGTTGCCATTTGGGTCAAGACCGCTTGGACCGCCAATGGTGTTAAGCAACTCGGCAGCTTTTTTGGCTGCATCCTCCCACGTAACACCCGACTGCTCGCTATAAGCAGGACTTGCGGCAAAGAGTGTGAACTGAGCCTCAAAAGCGGCAACAATACGCCCCGATACGCGATGGCACATCCAACTACCGCAAACACGGTTATAATCCTCGACATTATCAACACCAAGTTCTTTATATTTCTCTGGTATGTCAGCTAGGTTTTTAATATCAACGTAATCGTAAGGCAGATACTCGCGTGCTTCTTCCAAATCGTTTAAAATTTGCTCAATGCAATCTTTGAAAGTGGCGCGAGGAACATTAAAGTCGTCGCCTGCTGTTTCAGAATGAGTAAGCAATGGAACGCCCAGCAAGTCACCATTAGCATAACCTGCATGAGCGCGAAGGAAATAGAATGTCTGCAATGCGCGCAGAGCAAGCACCTCTCCTCTCATCTGGTACTTGAACATCTCATTAACCTCTGGTTTATCAGCAAATTTGAACCCATCCATTTCCTCAAGGAATCTGTTGACAAACTGAATGTTTGTGCGTCTGTCAGTCCATTGGTTCAACGGGTTGATGCCGCCATTTTTAGAACTCCACAAACCATTACCAACCTTCAAATACTGGTTGTTGAAATCGTTGGAAACAGCATCATCAGTGGCAACATCGCTAAACCAATCGGCTGAACCGCCCTGATAAGGCAAATTCTGATAGCCATAGCTTGACATTCCCACAGCATATTTGGGGACTTCTACCAATGTCTCAAAATTCGAAGTCTTCTCAATTCCCGGCTCAAACATATCGTCGCATGCGGCAATTACGGGAATCAAGACCGCTAATTTTATTATTCTATTCAATTTCATATCTCAAATCGTATTAAAATCAGACATTAGAAAGTTGCTTTCACGCCAAGTTGGAAGAAACGAGTTTTGGGGTCGCTTGCAATAGCTGTCTCCATTATCTTGCGATTCTTCGAAATAGTCAGCAAATCCTTGCCGCTGACAAATGCGGTAACACCATTTACGAAGCTGTCGCCAAGAAATTCTTTCGGCAAATCGTAGGTTACCTGAATCTTTGTCAACTGAAAGGCGTTGTCTTTATACAACCAGAAGTCGGACTCAGCATAGTTGTTGGCGCCATTTGAACAGGTAAGAGCCGGATATTTGGCGTTCGGATTCTCGGGGGTCCAAGTATCCTTAACTAATACAGAGTATTTGTCGTTGCCTTTTGGCTGATAATAAGTATTGTTTAACCGTGCGTATGCACCGGCTTTAGCCGAGCACAAAGCATAGAACGTGAAGTTCTTGTATTTAACTGTCAGGTTGACACCCATTGTGAACGGTGAACCAAAACGGCCTTCCTTGCCGAGATAAACCTTATCATCAGAATTAATGATAGAGTCGCCTACACCATTGTTGCTCAAATCGGCATAGCGCAAGTCACCCGGGCGTATGTTTCCTGATTGTTCCGGCAGGCCACTGTTGTCAAAATCAACCTCGCTGGCATTCTGGAAGAATCCAAGATTCTTGTATCCCCAAATGGCATCAATTGGTTTGCCTTCTTTATCAAGCTGGCTTTGGTTCTCCTTGTCGAGTTCCGTCTGAAGTTTGGTAACAACTTTGGTGTCGTAGTATGTTCCTACAAGCCCCAGTGACACACCAACTTCGTTAATATCCTTATTGAATCTGACGTCAAAATCGAAACCTTGACGGCTGTTGACATCATTATTCAAAAATGAAATGAACTTCTGCATGTGACTTGGCCAATCCTCGGTTGTATTAACCAGATAGCCTTCCCAACGGTTCTTGAATACTGTGAACTCAGCATTGATAAAATGGTCGAGCATCGAGGCTCTAACGCTAGCTGAGAACTCCTTACGCTTAATCATTTCAAGTCTTTCGTTCTCGCCGCGGTTCGGGTAAATTATCGGGTTTCTGTATTTATCATCACCGAAGTTATAGCCGCCATAATCGTTTTTGTCCCAAGTGCCGCGATACAGATAGTATCTATCGGCAACCCAACGGTTGTTCGACCAACGCATATTGGTAACGTCCATATCCTCGTTCAGCAGGCTTAAAGAAGCCGAAACCAAAAGGTCGTCGAAGATAGAGCCATCGAGGAACGACTCATGAGCCAGATTCCAACCGAGTGTCAACGACGGCGAGAAGGCGTTGCGATGTCCTGGTGCAAGTTTTGTCGAGTGAACCTCAGCAGCACTGAATTGCGCATAGTAGCGATGGTCGAAATTGTAGCTCAAATCGAAACCAAGGTTGGCATTGGTGGTGTTATGATACTCACCATCAAAAGTCTGCTGGAAGCCGTTGCCTATCAACATTGCCGACACGTTGTTGTCGCCAAAGCTGCGGACATAGTCGAACTGGAACGACAGTGCCATTGTACGAGTCTCTTTTGTGCCCCACAACATCTTCTGTCCGGTTTCCTCATCGGTGCCATATTGGGTGATTTTGTGAATCATCTCGTCATCGTGGAAATTGCCATCTTCGTCCTCATATCCCCACGAAGGCTGGAAAACGGCGTATTTAGGCTCAAACCTTGTGTTATACGAAGCTTTGAAATCCATGCCGAAATTGGTCTTCAGCGAAAGGCCTTCAACTACTTTACCAAGGTCGAAATTCAAACCACCATCGAATTGGAACTGACGGCTTGTCCATTTCAACTCACCGCCGGCATAAATCTGGCTGAAGACATTGGTCTGGTCAGAATTTGTTCCACCAAGGAACTTGCCATCGAAGATATTGTTGGTGTTATCAACCAACTCGCGGCCTTCGGCATCCTCGGCAATCTTGTCAACCGGAATAAGTGGAGCCGCATGGTTCGGGTAGTTAGGACGGCCTGTCGAAGCCATTCTCCAATAGGTCATGTTATCGCCCGGGTTGCTACTATACTGACGATGCTTTGAATCGTAAAATGTAGCGTTGGCATTGATATGACCGCTGATGAAGTCGTTGAAATTGATATCGACATTACCACGAACACTCAAACGGTTGATACGAGTTTTTTTGGCATCTGCCAGTTTCACAAAGTCATTCTGAGAGTAAGCATTGATGTTACCATACAGACGGGCTCTGCGGTTGCCACCTGACATTTCAAGCACAGCCTCATTGCGGCTTCTGACCTTGCGAATATAGTCCTTCGAATAGTAATCGATGTCAACATAGCGGTAAGGATTGACACCGCTTCTTGTTTTCTCAATTTCGTCCTGTGAATAGGTCAAGTCGTCATCGAAATAGTCAACACCATACGTCTCGTCGAACCAGTCGTTCTTTCTTGCCTGGTTGTACCACTCCATATAATCGGCAGCGTTCAAATACTCTGGAAGACATTTAATAACATCGAGTCCTGTATTTACATTCAGGTCGATTTTCAGCTTCTCGCGAGCCTGTCCGCGTTTGGTTGTGATAAGTATCACACCTTTTGAAGCGCGGCTACCATAAAGAACAACTGCGTTGGCGCCTTTCAGGAAGGTTATCTGTGCAATTTCACATGGTTGCACATTATTAGCGTCGCGTGGAATACCATCGATGAGGACTAAATAACCTTGACCGGAGTCGTGCTCAATGCCTTCATCGTTACCCCAAATCGACTTGCCGTTCCAGCCGCCGACCAAACTCTCCATGTGGTCGAGACTGTAGGTGGTGTAGTTTTTGGTGAGCATATCCTCAACATTGACATACGAAACACCTCCAAGCAGGTCGTTTTCCGCCACACTGCGGAATGCCGTTTTGACCATATAGACAGAATCCTGTGCTTCCGCCTGTTCTTCAGTCTGGGCATTCAATGCAAATGGCGCAAAGGCCAGTGCGGCACTCATGACTAATATATTATGTTTATGTTTCATCTTTTATCGTTTATAAAATTCAACAATTATTCATGGAACCATTACCAGCCCGGATTCTGTTTAAACTCAGGATACAGATAAACTTCACTGTCGAGGAACGGGAACCAATAGTGTTTTGTTCCGAAATTACGGGTTAGGATAACTTCTTTGCGATAGTTGGCAACCTTTGCCTCACGCGGGTCGTTATTCTTAAAGAAGTCGAGGTCCTCCAAGCGGTCAAATTCCTGACGGAACTTGGTGTTGTAAGGATACTCGGTCAGGAGCAGCCAGCGTTGCAAGTCGTTGAAGCGGAAACCTTCGAACGAAAGCTCGACAGCGCGCTCGCGGCGAATCTCATCCATAAACTTATTCTTGTCGGCAACATATTTTGCTCCAACATTGCCGGCGCCGCAACGCTTGCGAATTGTATTCACAGCCTGCTCAGCTGTCTTAGAGAACGATGAAGCCTTATAGGATGCTCCACCTACAGCGGCGCAAGCCTCAGCATACATCAGATATACATCGGCCAGACGCATATATGACAAATAGGTGTGTGTCTGTTTTCCCCAACCATATCCGTCATCAACAATGTTGCAGTTGTGCGGCACAAGTTTCTGAATAAAATAACCTGTCTGGCTGCCATTTGCCACCGGACGCATATTACCGCCGGTAAACAACTCACAATAGCGATATGGCTCTTTGTCGCCCGCTGAACCAATAAGATATTTGAAACCGTCGAACACAATGTCGTGATAGAAACGCGGGTCGCGGTTGTTGAACGGATGCTCCTTGTCGAAGCCCGACTCCGGGTCGTCAATCGGCAGACCGTTAGCCATTCCGTACATCTCAACCAAGTTGGCTGTCGGCTGGTGGATTACATTGTCATGTTCAACCAAACCAGCCACTTTAGGTCCAAACACTTTTGTGGTGTTCCAGTTAGAGCTGTTCCAGTCTTTCGACGGACCGCGCATAATTGCTTCAGTCGAGCCCGGTGTGCGATAGCCTTGGTTCTGAGTGTAGAACAAGTCGGAATAGCAGTTCTTGGCACCTGCTGCCTTTTCGTGGTCATAAATGTTGTCATAATTGAACAAAACAAGAGAATACTCTGTTTCGCCATCTTCAACCAATTGAAGCGCTTCGCCAAAAGTCTCAGCCGAACGTTTGCAGTAAGCCTCATCGTACTCGTAGGTTTTGCCACTTGCAATGGCTCCAAGCTGCGCACCATTCTTCATAAGCGGACTACCTGCCCAAAGCAAGCATTTGCCTTTGTAGCAGAGTGCTGTAATCTTATTGGGGCGCAATTGGTTTTTACCTTTCACTTGTGCACTGCCGCTGAATGTCATATCGTCCCATTTCAATGGCAAATAATCGGCAGCACGTTGGAAATCGCGGGCGCAGCTGTCGGCGCAGTCTTGGAACGACAAACGCGGAAGTTTCTCAATATCGTTTGCGTCAAGCACTTTGTTGATATATGGCAGACCGCCAAAATACTCCATCAACTCGAAGTGCCACCAAGCACGGAAGAAGTAGCTCTGACCGAGAATCAAATCTCTTTCCACATCGGTTCCGTCCATCTCGTCGATATGTTCAATAGCCATATTGGCCTGACGGATGCAGAACCATGCGTGTCCCCACAACGAGTGGTTTTTAGGAGCACTTGCATCGGTCGGGTTATTATTGGCAGTAAGCAGCCAGTTGCCGGTCTGGCTCCAAGCACGGAAGTTGCCAAGGTCGGCCTGGTGAGTCATACGGTCGTCGGCCTCGGGGTTGAATATCTCATCGTCGCCCCAGTTCCACGACGGACACCAGTTGCATTTCTCTTTGTCGGGAATACAGTTGATTATCAGCTCAACAAATCCCTGATAGTTGTTGAAGTTTTTGAAGGCATCGGTAGCCGACACTGTTGTATTAGGCTCGCGGTCGAGATAATCCTTGCACGATGTGAAAGTTGTGCACAATGCCAAACCCAACAATCCAACGGATAATATTAAATTATGAATCTTTTTCATCGTCTTAAGTATTAGAGAGTTATTTTAAGACCAAAGTTGAAACGTTTCACAGTTGGGTAAGCGCCCAAGAAACCACCGCCACCCAAGTTCGACTCACGGTCGTCAGGCATCTTGGTCCACAACCAGAGGTTGTTGCCATTGACAAACAACTTCAGATATGTAAGACCGATGTTCTTAATCCAACCGTCATGCCATGAGTAAGCCAACTCAGCATTCTTCAGACGGATGTATGAACCATCGAAGATATATTGAGTACCGTATGCGGGGAATTGACCACCCTCCTTGCTGACAGGAGCTGTACTCCAACGATATGTTGTTACATCAGCATCCGGATTCTCTTTCGACCAGATTTCACCCATATCGTAAACTGTGTTCAGTTTCTGTCCGAAGCTCTGAAGCACAACGTCACGGGTTACATTACGTACGCCATAGAACTGAGCGAAGCAGCTGAATCCTTTCCATTCGAAGCCCAATGTGGCGTTATAAGTATTCTGCGGAGTGCCTGTATATCCGTAAGGTGCGCTATCCTTGCTGTCAATCACACCATCACCGTTGAAATCAACAATGTAGTAGTTGCCAGGCAGACGGAAGCGGTCGTCAGTTTCGAATGCGGGGCTACCATACAACTCATCGATGTTGTTGATGAAGCCCTTATCGATAAACGAACGGTACTGGCCAATTGCGTAACCCTCGTCTTTCTGATAGTTTGGTTTCAACGGAGCGTCATCTTTCTTGATGATTTCGTTCTCGTTGTGAGTAATGCTGAAGTTACCCCATACGCGAGTGTCGCGATTGAACTGCTTGTTGATACGGAGCTCAATTTCATAACCTTTTGCGTGAACCTCGCCAAGGTTAGACACCGGCACATCGAAACCAAAATAAGCCGGAACAGCACGGTCGCCACCATTAAGGAGCACATCGTAACGTTTGTCGCGGAAGATTTCGACACTACCGGCAAACAAGCCTTGCAGCAACGAATAGTCGATACCGAAGTTGAACTTGCGCACAGTCTCCCAGTGAACGTCTTTATTACCCAACTTCGACATTCTATAAAATGTATAAATACTGTCGCCACCACCATCAAGTGTCATACCTGCATGACCACCGAAACTCCATTCATCCATATATAGCCATTGACCGGCATTGTCACTACCAATCTCACCCAACGATGCACGGATTTTCAGCATATCGATGTAGTGGTTCTCTTTCAAAGACGACATGAAACTCTCCTCTGAAATCATCCAACCAAGAGCGCCCGAGTTGAAGAATGCGAAACGGTTTTCGGGAGCGAATTTCTCCGAACCGTTGTAAGCGCCGTTGTACTCAAGGAAGTAACGTCCGTCATAGTTATAAGTGGTACGGAACGCCCAGTCCTCACGATAGTTTGGAATACCATGACCGTTCAACTGCTTGTTGCGCGAGAACAATCCCATGGCGGTAACAGCATGCGGACCAAAATCGCGCATCCAGTTCAACTGAGCTTGATAGTACAACCTACGGTTCACGTTACCCATTGAACCACCGCTGGTGCTCCAGCTAACCGGCTCGCCCCAGTCCAAATTGGTATCGGCATCAATGTTCTTACGTTTATAAAGAGTTCCTGTTTTTGGGTCAATCCATTTCTGTTGCGGGTCATTATAGGCGTCTTGAACACCACGACCATTCTCAACAAAGTTGTTATCCATCGAAAGGTTGGCACGAGCGCTCAAACCTTTTGTGATAAAGTCGAGGCGCTGCTCCAAAATAAAGTCAGTTGTAATTGAGTTCGAAGTGGTTTTCGACATACCAGCCAAAGCCAAGTTCTGTGCCGAGTTGGTTACGTTCGAAACCTGAGGATAATAACCCCAAGAACCATCGGCATACTGCGGAATGAACACGTCAGGAGCAATGTTGTAGGCACCTGCCCAACGCTGTCCTTCCTGCCATGTATCACCAGCATTTGCTGCCGGAGCTTTCTTGATACCAAGCGAACCGGCAAGGTTCATCTTGAACACTGTGGTTTTGGTAATGGTGAAGTCGAGGTTGCTACGGGCGTTGATACGCTGGTAGCTGTAACCTGTTTCATAACCACGACCATTATCAAACAAACGCATAAGGTCATCCTCAAACACATAGTCGGCCGAGCCATAATAGCGCACTGAATTTGTACCACCGCTGATGCTTAGGTTGGCGTTATATGACAGAGCTTGGTTTTTGAACAACTCCTCCTGCCAATCGACGTTAGGATAACGCTCTGTAAGCAAATTACCTTGTTCGTCCTTTTCATCAGCAGTACGATAACGATATTTATCAATGGTTTCTTGCGGTGTGATGTACACCCACGAGTCTTTGTCGGTTACGGGCAACTCCATCTCAATGGTTTTGTTGCGAGCCACCAAAGCATCGTAAGAGTCGAGTTTGTTAGGCAGCTTCGAAACACGTTTTACAGTGGTAGTGAAACCTGCATCAATACGAGCCTTGCCCTCCTCACCACGTTTTGTGGTGATAAGGATAACGCCGTTGGCACCCTTCACACCGTAAACGGCAGTTGCCGAAGCGTCTTTCAAAACTGAGATGCTCTCAACCGAAGTGATGTCGACAGAGCTCATCGAACGTTCGATACCATCGACCAGAATCAACGGGTCGCTGCCGTTCCACGAACTTGTACCACGAATCACGATTTTCTGCTTGGCGTTTTCGCCTTCGTCCAACTCAGAACCCGGCTGGCCCGAACCTTCCATTGTGATAACGCCCGGCAAGTTACCTGTCAAGGCTGCACCAATGTTAGACACACCAGCGGCACGCTGCAGCGTGGCGCCTGAAGTCTGAGTGATGGCACCCACAACTGAGGCTTTCTTCTGCTGGCCGTAACCAACGACAACCACCTCGTCCAAACCTACCACATCGGGTGAAAGGCCGATATTGTACGGACCTGCTCCACTTACTTTAATCTCCTTTGTGGTGTAACCAAGATAGGAAACCACCAGAGTGCTTCCATCGGCCACATTCAGTTTGAATTGGCCATCGGCACCCGTAATTGTTCCATTTGTTGTCCCTTTCACAACAATTGTTGCTCCCGGGATAGGATTCTGCCCTTCGTCTAACACCTTACCCGACACCCCAATTGTCTGAGCAAAAGCAAACGAAGAAAACAGCAAGAACGGTAATAGTACCGCCACTCGTTTCCTCAAAAAATTTCCCATAAAAAAGTTTTTTTATTAGTGTATAATGTTAACGTTCGCATTTCGACAAAATGCGCGGCTATATTACTACAAAACCAATATAATAGCAACCCCACAAGGCACAAAAAATAAGTTCATCGGCATTCTATATACTGACATAAGTCATTAACGGCATCATTAAACCGCTGATTATTTGCTCATTATAACATTCATCCGTGGCTCTCAAACAAATGAAAATAAAAGTTTTTTTTACTTTTAATCGTTTGTTTTTCTCAAAGGAGCGTTCCGCTTCATCAAATTTTAATCACCTTTTACTGATTTTCACTACCTTTACATTTATGTTCGCACGGCGGCTATACATATTATTAATGCTTTTGTTCGGGTTTGGAGGAATACTCTCGGCCCAGACAACCGAATATTACTTCTCGTTTCGCTTCGACAGAAGAAGCGAGCTTGACAGCCTGTCGCAGATAATATCGATTGACAAGGTGTCGGGCGACAAGGCGTGGGCTTACGCCAACGAGGAGGAGATGCAACTTTTCCGCCAGACAAAACACAAATACAAAATATGCGAGCCGCGAGCCGCAAAGGGCATAAATATGGCGACCACCGTGGCTATGATGGCCGACTGGGACCGCTACCCAACATACAGCGTCTACGACTCGATGATGCACCAGTATGCCGAAATCTATCCCGACATCTGCAGTCTGTCGGAACTGAGCACGCTTGAATCGGGGCGGCGGATTCTGGCGCTTAAAATATCGTCGCAGGTGAGCAGCACCGTAACCGACAAGCCGGAGATACTTTGCTCGGCCAACATCCACGGCGACGAATGTGTGTGCATGGCCACCACGCTGAGAATGTGCGATTATATTCTCACCAACCGAAACAACCCGACTGTTAAACGGCTGATAGACAGCACCGAAATGTGGCTTATTCCTCTTGTCAATCCCGACGGAATGTACCGCGGCGATGACAACACCATAGGCAACGCTTCGCGCAGCAATGCCAATGGCTATGACCTGAACCGCAATTTCCCGTACGTTTCAGGAACCAACTCCAACGAACTGCAAGACGAGACCATCGCCTTGATTCAATTTTACGGGGCGCATCATTTCTCGCTTGCCATTTGCCTACATGCAGGCGACGAGTGTTTCAACTATCCGTGGGACACAGGAAGCTCTATCTTACCAAACTTAACGGCCGATGACAAATGGTGGCGACTTGTTGGTGGCAATTACCGCGATACGGCACAGTTCTACGGACCATCGCGATATTTTCGTGGTGTATCAAACGGCTTAACTCTTGGCCGCTCTTGGTACGCAATAAGCGGTGGGCAGCAGGACTTCTCAAACTATTTTATGCATTGCCGCGAGGCAACTATTGAGATAAGCGATTCGAAAACACCAAGCAGTGATGAATTGCCGAGTTTTTGGAACGGCAACCGTAATGCTCTTCTTAACTTCTTCGGCGAAAGCCTAAACGGTGTGCGCGGCATTGTCACCGATGCCGGCGGTCAGCCGCTTTTCGCCAAAATAACCATCGACGGGCACGACAAGGACAACTCGTGGATTGAAACCGACCCGCGCGCCGGCGACTATCACCGCTACCTGAAAGCCGGGACATACAACATCACTTTCACAGTCGATGGTTACCCATCAAAAACCATTGACAATGTTGTGGTTAAAGACGGCCAGCCGACCTGGCTCGATGTTGTCTTCTCAAAACTCTCAGCCGAAGCCGATTGTCTGCCGGTGGAGATGAAGCCCGACACAACAGCTCAAATAGAAATCGTACTGCATAATGATAATAGCGTTGCAAGCCTTTACACGCTTCAGAACGACACTATTAGCTGGCTGACTGCCGACAAGGCCGCTGGCGAGATTGCCGCTGGGCAAACTGACACCATTCGTCTGACTGTCAATTCAGCAGGGCTTGCCGCTGGTAATTATTCAGCACAATGCCTGTTCCAAACCAATGACGGAACCGTCAGTGTAACAGTCAGCCTGGCTGTTACAGCAAAAAACAACCCTGACAATGGCGGCGGCATCGGAAACCAACAAGGTTCTGAAAATGGAAGCGAAAATGGCAACAACGGCGAAGGTGGTAATGCCGGAAACGGGAACGAATCAGGCAACGGTGGTGAAACTGGCAACAATAACGGAGGAAACGAAAACCAAGGAAATAACAACGAAGAAAACAACGGCAACGAGCAAGGCAACAATACCGAGAACGGAAACTCCGGCAACAATGGTGAAGGCGGAAACGGTAATGAGAACGGCAACGAAGGAAATAATAATGGAGGCGAGTCGGGTAACAATTCAGAGAATGGTAACGAAAACGGCAACGAGAACAACGGCGGAACCAACACCACCGACACCACGCAACAGAACCCACCTATTGATACAACCTCTATTGCCGAACAATTGGCAACACCTACTATTTATGTGAGAAATAACATTGTAGTGGTTGAAAATGCCACCGGACCAGTGCGCATCTTCGATATTGCAGGCCACTGCATAGACACAAAAACAGCCAACGGACACACTGAGTTTGTAATCCGCAAAACAGGTATTTACATTGTGAAAACGCGCTCGGCGGCAATGCGCATTGTAATTGAATAACAGATTGAAGAGTTTTCAATCTTTCAGTTGCCCAATTAATCAGTTATTCAATATTTGACAAAATTGAACGGGTAGCGCAACATTTTTGAGAAACCCAAACCAGCCTCATACATATCCTCATCGTCTTCCTGATAAAACCAGTTGATAACCAATGTGTTTCCAGCTTTCATAATCTCCTTCAACAACACCATAATGTCGAAAAGGTATTTGGTAGAAGCTGTATTGAAGTATTTGAGTTTGAAGTCGATAGATGTGTTGGCGTTCGGCGACTTGACATATTCGCCAATCCACTCAATTATATTATCATAGAATTTGCGGGCGTTCTCAGGGATTGAGGTGCCGCCAATCGACATTTTGCCTGTTGTTGAATCGAAAGATATTTCCGGAGTGTCTTCGGTTGGCGAAAAGATTAATGGTGCCATTTCTTGTTAGGTTTTTATGATAGATAACTGTTTGTCCCAATTAATAAAACACTGTGATATAGCCGTTTAGCGGATTATAGTTGGTTGAGCCCTCCTCAACGGTTATCACATAATAATAGGTGCCGGGCTGCACAAGAGTGCCTTGCGGATTGTAGCCGTCCCAAACAATGTTCTCAGTGCCGGTGCGGCGGAACACGCGGTAGCCCCAGCGGTTGAATATCTCAAGTGTCAGCTTTGAGCCATTGTCACATGATATTATATAAAAGTCATGGTTTCCATCTCCGTTAGGCGTAAATGCATTAGGCACCGCTGTCAAAGGTCTGATTATTACGCTATTTGTTGTTGAATCAGCACATCCATTATCATCAATAGCAATCAGACTGTAATTATAGGTGCCAGGAGCGGCATATTTATGTATTATAGTGTCTTCTTTTGTTGTTATAGGTTTTCCTTCTCCCAAATCCCAAATATAAGTGAGCTTTTCTGGCTCGACTTTAAAGGCTATTGTAAAATGTTGAATTGTAGTATCTGTATTTACTATTAATTCGGGGCTTTTGAAGATTTCGATATCTATCTCGTCGCTGAAACTCTGTGAGTTGAATTTGCCAGAAAGGGTTATTGTGTAAACACCTGCAGCGTCGAATACTTTTGAAAAAGACAAATTATCGTTTGTCTTAACAAACGAGCCTCCATCCCATGCAACTTCGCTATATTTTTTTGCATCTTCAGACATCTCAAATTTAATGGTTGAACCTATGCAAAATGGCCCTTCGGCCGTAAAGAAACCTTTATCCGATTCAAGGGTTTGCGCCGACATCTGTCCTACGACAAACGCCAATAATAACGACAATGCAAAATGTTTCATTCTCTGTATGTTCAAGATTATACAAACATAATCAAAAAAGCATTTGTTGTTGTTTCTGCGTTCAGTTTTTCGGTTTTGCTATGAAAAACTCCGCTTCAACAGGGCGATGGTCCGACACATCGTAAGCCGGCACATTGTGGTCGCAACATTGGATAGCGCCGTTGTACATTACATAGTCGATGCGCAGGCCTGGCCAGAATCGGCGGTAGGTGTTATGCCAACCAAAATCAGCTATCCGGTGCGAATCGCGCATTCGGCGGCTCACTTTCCGATAGACATACGACGACGGCGTGTCGTTGAAATCACCACACAAAAATGTTGAGTATGGCGACTCTTCGATAAGTTTTGTCAGTTTCTCAGTTTGTTTCACACGCCATTTGTAGGCCTTCCGCATACGCGCCAACACGCTGCGCACACCTTCAAGCTTCTGGTCCATTTCCGTTTTCTTATAGACTCCGGCATTAAATGAGTTCATATCCTCGATAAACTCATACTCCCCCTCCGAAAACCGATTCGACTGCAAGTGGCAGTTGATAATACGCACGGTGTCGGTGCCGATGAGCACATCTGTCAGCAAAAAGGTGTTCCCTTCTTTCGACGATTCGATGTTATGCTTCGCAACTATCGGGAAGCGGCTGAAGGTGGCGATACCGTTTTTTATGTCGCCGCGCATCCAGTTGGGAGCGGCCAGCGCCACATGGGCATAACCATACTCTTTCTGCAGCAGCCGCTCGGCCGGCATATCGTTTTTACCACTGGCAAACTCCTGTATGCAGACAATGTCGGCACTGCGTGAATGGATGAAATCAACCATTTCCTCCATTGTCTTTTTGTGCTTTGGCCAATATGAATAGCCTATTCCGTGCGAATTGTAGGTCATCACCCTGAATTTCTCGGTGCTAGGTGTATGACGGCCGCCACTACCGAAATCGATATGGCGGAACATAAACAAAAGAATGGGCACAAGTGAAATGAAACAGTAAAGTTTCCGAGCAATGAGCCAGCCTGCAGCGAAAAAGACATTGATGATAAGCAGAATCGGGAAGCCGAGACCTGTTATGGCTATCAGCGTATATTTTGCCGGATTGAAGTAACGCGCCAACCCTGACACCAACATCAGCACAACAAAGCCGATGTTGATAATCAGGATGATATGTCTCAGAATCTTACGAAACACAACACGGTTATTTCGCAATCAGCAGCGAATAATCTTTTTTGCCTTTCTGTGCAAGCAGATATTTGCCGTTGACCAGGAACGACTCGTTTACAACCAGATTTGGGTCGGTAACTTTCTCTTTATCAATCGATACGCCGCCGCCTTGGATGTTGCGACGCAAGTCTCCCTTCGACGGGAAGACAGGTGCTTTTTCGGTCAGAAGGTCAAGGACTCCAATACCAGCTGTCAGTTCAGCTTTGCTGATTTCGTATGTTGGCACACCAGCAAATACATCAAGGAACGTACGTTCGTCAAGTTTCAGCAGGCTATCTTTGGTCGATTTTCCGAACAGAATGCCCGAAGCCTCAACAGCCATATTGTAATCCTCCTCTGAGTGAACCATAATGGTAACTTCTTTAGCCAAACGCTTTTGCAACGGACGAAGGCCAGGGTCTTTTGCCTGCTCGGCAACCAATTCGGCAACTTCCTCTTTCGAGAGAGTGGTGAAAATCTTGATGTATTTCTCGGCGTCAGCATCCGATGTGTTAATCCAGAACTGATAGAACTGGTACGGCGATGTGCGGACTGGGTCGAGCCAAACGTTGCCGCTTTCGGTTTTGCCAAATTTGCCGCCGTCAGCTTTGGTTACGAGCGGGCAGGTAAGGGCAAAACACTCGTTGCCGTTGGTGCGGCGGATGAGCTCAGAGCCAGTGGTAATATTACCCCACTGGTCGGCACCGCCAAGCTGCAGCTTGCAGTTTTTGTGCTCGTTCAGATACAGGAAGTCGTAACCCTGAAGCAACTGATAGGTGAACTCGGTGAATGACAGACCGTCGCGAGCCTCGCCATTTAGACGCTTCTGCACCGAATCTTTGGCCATCATATAGTTGACGGTGATATGCTTGCCCACCTCGCGTGCAAAATCGAGGAAGGTGAAATCCTTCATCCAGTCGTAGTTGTTTACCAGCTCGGCACGGTTTGGTGCATCGCTGTCAAAGTCAAGGAATTTCGACAGCTGTTTTTTGATGCAGGCAACATTGTGGCGCAGAGTCTCCTCGTCGAGCAAGTTGCGCTCCTGGCTCTTGCCCGAAGGGTCGCCAATCATACCGGTAGCGCCGCCAATCAAAGCCAGCGGTTTGTGGCCGCAGCGTTGGAAGTGGCGCAGCATCATCACGCCGCAAAGGTGGCCAATATGCAGCGAGTCGGCCGTTGGGTCGATTCCCAAATATGCTGTAACTTGTTCTTTTGCAAGTAATTCTTCAGTTCCAGGCATCATCTGGTGAATCATGCCTCTCCATGTCAATTCTTCTATAAAATTCATCGTATCTATTTTATTTTAAATGATTTATCGAAACATTACAAGATTTTCGCGTCTTCTGGCAAAATATCACCAAGGTCCGAAGGTATGGTCGGAACAGTCGGGATGTGGTCGCCGAGGTTGAAATTGAGCTGGTCGAACACAAACGGCGCAATGGGTGCAATCTTGTTGTAAAGTTTGCTATCGTTCTTGATTTCGCCATTGAATAACGACGATGTAGGTCCAAAAGAGCTCAACGCCGACACAATGGCACTGATTATGAACGCACTGCGCAACACGCTAAAAACCAAGCCTAGAATCTTATCGACCCAACCAAGTGCAATGGCCTTGACAAGGCTGCTGATTGTTTTGCCGAGCAGATGAACGCCCACTACCACAGCCAAAAAAGTGATTACAAAAGATGCCACCGTAACATACTGCTCGTTGAAGTTGAAATGTTGCTGCAGAAATCCTCCTGTGATGTAGGAGAACTTCATTGTGAGCCACGCGCCAAGCAGAATGGCAACGAGCGATGTAAGCATGGTTATCAAGCCTTTGAAGATTCCCGTAACAGCCGAAATACCGAGCAGGATAAGTACAATTATGTCAAATGTCTGTGCCATTTATCTATATGTCCTCCTATTGTATTCCTCATCAGGATTGAATTTCCAGACATCGTCTTTAAAATTTGTAGAGCCCACACCATTCTGTCCGCAGAACAAATATCCGCTGCCGTTGATTGTGGCCGTGGGCGCGCAATAGCGGCTTGCACCATCGAATTTGGCAATCATCTGCCAAGCGCCTTTTCCATTGTTGACATCGGGAGTGAACTCCCAAGTGTCGCGCAGCACCTCGCCGGTAAATTTGACGCCGCAGGTTATGTAGCCTTTGTTGCCAATGGCAAAGGTTGATGCATTGTAACGGAACAGCATGTCGATATTGTAATCCTCGAGCATATCTTCGCTTATCACAGTCCACTCGTCAGTCGACGCGTTGTAGCACTCAAAATGTTTCACACGGTAGTCGTTGTGCCGGCCGCCCAAAATGTAAGCCTTGTCGCCTATCACAAACGAGTTGCCTCCCAGACGTTTCACCGCAAGGCCTTCCTTGTCGATTTGTGTCCATCGTGAGCCTTCAGGCTTCGACGGGTCGAAACGGAAATATTTGTTCGTGGGTCCGGTTTTGTCGTTCATTCCGCCCCCCACATAACCGCAGTCGCCTATGGCAAAGCCTACTCCGCCAAAGAACGCCCCATCGGGATAAGGGTCGTTTTCCAACTCGCGCCACTTTGAGCCTTTTTCAGCTTCTGGGTCAAACTCATACATGTTTCCGAAATACGAGCCGTCGGCACCAATGCCTCCACAGTAATATCCCTTGCCACCTATCGTAAAGGCCACACCATCTTTGCGGGGCGCACCGGGCAAGGTATCGGACTCGGTCCACGAGTAATCTTCGGTGTCGAAAACCCAAGTTGAATTGAAATATTTAACGGTGTAATAGTATCCGTAGCCGGCAACCAGATAGGCCTTGTTCCCGATACTGAAGACCGACGAACCTCCACAGCCTTTGGCATTCAAAGTAGATACTTTGAGCCAGTTGCCAAGATATTCATCATCGTTGCAGCCGACAAGCGCCACGGCTGTTAATGCCGCTAAAAGTATTGAACGTAGTGCGTTCCTCATTTGCCAAATTGTCTTTAAAAAACAAAGGGAAACCGCGTTTACAGATTTCCCTTAGTACGGTCTGTTTCAGGGAACCTGATTATTTATACTTCTTTTCGTCGTAATCCTGTGTCGGGTCAAAGTTCCAGACATCGTCATAGTAGCTGCTCTCGCTTGTTCCGTTCTGTCCGCACATCACGTAGGCCGAATTGTTGACAACAAAACTGCAAGCGTTGTAGCGGTTAGCACCCTCGAACGAAGCCACTTTTATCCACTTGCCACGACCTTCGGCACCGGCAAATGGAATATACTCCCAAGTGTCGTTTTTTGCGCCACCTGCCGCTCCCGAACCGCAGCAGAGATATCCGCGTCCATTGACTGAGAATGCCACAGCACGTTGGCGCTGAAGCTCACCTCTCCGGCGATAGTCGTCGTACAAATCCTGGCTAATCTTAAACCAGCGGTAATCACCTTTGGGCTCGGCTGGGTTGAAACGCTCCAAATCCTCAACAGCTATTCCGTTGTTGATTCCACCGAATATATAAGCATATCCATCGATGATGAACACGCTGCCACCCTGACGTTTTGCGGCGTTGATATTCTCAACAACCGACCATTTCTCGCCATCGGCATTGTCGGGGTTGTACGCATAGAAAGTGTTCGAAGCACCAAGCTCTTTCGAATAACCGGTGCCTACATATCCTATGTCGTTAAGAGAGAAGCTGATTGTTGCAGTAACTTTTCCGCCCGGGAACGAATCGGTAACCGTCCATTCTCCCGGAAGTTCCTTTACTTTACCGTTCACATCCAGAACTTTTGTTGTTCCTTCTGGGTCGAATTCATAAAAGTCTTTAAAATAAGTGGCGTCTTTTCCGTAGCCGGTACCATAATAGCCTTTTCCCTTGATAGCAAAACCGGCACCATTCATACGGCCTTTGATATTTGAGGCGGTATCAATAGGCGCATACTCAGTCCACGAGCGAGTGTCGGGATTGAACTGCCATGTCTCCTTATAATATTCAATGGTTTTGTAATAACCCGAACCGCCAACTATGTATGCTTTATCGTCTATCACAAAACAAGTGGCGCCGCCGCGTCCGCGGGCGTTAAGCGACGAAAGTGTCCGCCAGTTTCCCAATAAGTCTGAGTTTTTTTCGCAATTACAGAAAGTCAGCGCAACGGTAAACACCAAAAGAGCTGAACCAAGTTTATTTTTCATCTATAAAACATTTAAATTTTTCTAAATCAATAGATTCTGAACATAAAGCTCAAAATTAAGCGTGCGAATATAGCAATTTATTGCATTTAAGGCATTTTTTTATTTCGAAGGATGATTTCTCGGCTATTGCTGTCGGCACTGAACACCCGAAAAAGTTTTTAGCTTTGCACGGTTTTGATTACAAACAATTATGGACAACGGCATATCAAGAGAACGAATTGCGGAAACGGCTGTTTTAGTGGGTGTTATAACTCAAGAGCAGAACGAGGAAAAGGTGAATGAATACCTTGACGAGCTAGCTTTTCTGGCAGACACTGCCGGCGCCGTAGCCGTTAAACGGTTCACGCAAAAAATGGACCGGCCAAACGGCGCGACATTTCTTGGTGCCGGAAAAATCCAGGAGGTGGCAACTTTTGTTGAGGAAAACAGCATCGACTTGGTGATTTTTGACGACGAACTGACGCCGACACAGCTCCGCAACATCGAAAAGCTGTTCAAAGCCCGCGTTTTGGACCGCACCAACCTGATTCTCGATATTTTTGCCCAGCGGGCACGCACGGCTCACGCCAAGGTGCAAGTGGAGCTGGCGCAATACCAGTATCTTCTGCCTCGCCTGACACGAATGTGGACGCACCTTGAACGGCAGCGGGGCGGTATAGGTATGCGCGGCCCGGGCGAGACTCAGATTGAGACTGACCGCCGAATCATCCTTGACAAAATATCGCATTTGAAAGAACAGTTGGATAAAATTGACCGGCAAATGGCCACGCAGCGCAAAAACCGCGGACAAATGGTTCGCATCGCACTTGTGGGCTACACCAATGTCGGCAAATCGACCATAATGAACATGCTGAGCAAAAGCGACGTGTTTGCCGAAAACAAACTCTTTGCGACTCTCGACACCACTGTCCGCAAGGTGGTTATTGAAAATCTGCCTTTCTTGCTCTCCGACACAGTCGGATTTATCCGCAAACTGCCGCACGACCTTGTGGAGTCGTTCAAATCGACGCTCGACGAGGTACGCGAAGCCGACATTCTGTTGCATGTAGTCGACATTTCGCACCCCGACTTTGAGGAGCAGATAGATGTGGTTAACAACACGCTTCACGACATTGGCGCGCACAGCATCCCGACCTACGTAGTCTTCAACAAGGTAGACAACTACCACTACGAGCCGCAAGACGAGTTTGACATGACCGCGCCAACTCGCGTCAACATTCCGCTCGACGAACTGAAACGTTCATGGATAGCCAAAAACAATCTGCCATGCATCTTCATCTCGGCCAAAGAGAAACTCAATATCGAAGAATTCAAAAAAATGATTTACGAGAAGGCCAAGGCTATTCATGCCGAGCGCTATCCTTACAATAATTTCCTGTTCGAGAAATACGAAGAGAGTTAGGTGTTTTAGTTTACGTTTATGAACAATCGTTTTTCATTCAGTTTTTTGTTTGCAGCTTTGATTATTATAGCGCATTTTACGCTTGCAATGCTTGCACCGGATTTTGTGTCTGTCAGCGTGCCGCATCTGCTTGTCATTTACGGCATTTTGGCTTCATTGACTCTCCTCCACTTATTGGGGTCGTATTTTGTAAAAAATCATTTCCCTGAGCAAGCCGGACTGATAGTAATAGCCATGAATATGCTGAAAATGCTTCTGGCGATGATTCTTCTGTTTGTGGTTGTCATTCCGCTGACAGGCAAAGGCGTGGCTGTGGCCGTCAATTTCATGGTCGCCTATTTCTTCTTCATTTTCATCGATTCTATTCTGTCAATAATTCTGCTAACACACAAATAGTCAATCCGACAAACCTCCGTCAGACCGTTTTCGAATTTAAGCTGCAGCATTTTTGCTACACTATATTAAAGATTTGCATAAATTTGGGCAAATTCTCTGACATTGAGACGGCTGTCAATTATTGTTACAATTACACTATCACTTTGCGCAAACGCGCAAAACAATGTCTCTGTGCCCGTATTCGACACCTACGAGTGGGATTTCGGCACTATCAGCGAGGCTGACGGACCTGTGAGCCACGCATTCCACCTGCTCAACAACTCGAACCACAATGTGGCCATATCGCGCGCCATTCCTGGGTGCTCGTGCATAAACGCCGATTTTTTGAGCACACCCGTCGAGCCTGGGAAGATGACCGATGTGGTTGTAACCTACTCCCCTTCGGGAGCCGTGGGCGACACCTACCGCACCATTGAGATTGTTGACACCGAAGGGCGCTCGCTTGGCACGCTCTCGACCAAAGCCGACGTGGTGCCCGCCGACCGCAGCATTCAGGAACGCTACTTCTACACGCTGACCGATATGCTCTACGCCAACAAGACTGCAATGCCTTTCGGATATGTCTATCAGGGCAAAATGGCTCAAAAACAGGTGTATATAGCCAACGCATCGGACAAGGCAATGGACCTTGACGTGCAGACCACCGCGACGCCCGAACTGCGAGCCGTGGCGCCGTACAGGCTTGAGGCAGGGCGCGAATCGGCCGTGACAATCACCTATACAATACCCGACGACAAGACTCTTTTCCGCACCTTCAACGATACCATCTGGCTGATTGTCAACGGACAACGGGCTCGGACACCGATAACCATATCGGCCATTGCAATGGCAAAGCCATCGGAATCGACCGAAAAGCCTGATATGCAGACATATCCGTCGGTCGGGCGGCTTGAAAGCGGCTGGCTGTCGGGGACGCTGTCGGGCACTATCGAACTGACTAACAACGGGAAAGCCGACCTTGTGATTTACAAGGTGGAATCGCCCGCGAGCGTGACGGTGAGCATTGCCGACGGAACGGTGGTGAAGGCTGGGCGGAAAATCGCCGTCAAGGCAGAGGCCAAAACGGACGGAAAATACAGCGTGCGCCTATTCACCAACGACCCGCAAAGACCATATAAGGAATTAATTTTCAGTAATAATAACAATTAAATGCAAATGAACAGATTTTTCAAACCTTTTGCTTTGGCCGCCGTTGCGGTCAGTTTCGTATCCTGCAGTCAGAAATACGAATATCCGTTCCAAAACCCGAAACTGTCGATAGACAAGCGGGTTGAGAATCTTATCTCGCTTCTCACCCCCGAAGAAAAAGTGGGATTGATGATGAACAAATCAGTGTCGGTTGACCGATTGGGCATTCCGTCGTACAACTGGTGGTCGGAAGCGTGCCACGGCGTGCGTCAGGAAGGCTACACGGTTTATCCGCAGCCTATCGGTATGGCCGCTTCGTTCAGCCCCGAACTGTTCTACAACGTGTTCTCGACGGTGTCGGACGAGGCCCGCGCCAACTGGAACCGCACCAACCACAGCGACTCGTCGCTCTTTAACGTGCCAATGGGCGTGACCTACTACCCTGGCAACCCCGAACTGACATTCTGGTGCCCCAATGTGAACATCTTCCGTGACCCGCGCTGGGGACGCGGTCAAGAGACTTGCGGCGAAGACCCGTATCTGACAAGCGTTCTGGGCGTTCAGACCGTGCTGGGTATGCAGGGCAATGACAAGCACTACTTCAAGACTCACGCTTGCGCGAAACAC
>JAFYYJ010000029.1 GCA_017557605.1 Salinivirgaceae bacterium | reverse complement strand
TCTGCAACACTCATATCGGTGTTTTTGAATATATGCAAAGATAATGGCTACCGTAAAAGCATCCTTGAGAAATTCGGTACCGACAACATCGCACAGGCCATCAACTACGCCACGGCCAACCGCCTCATCGACTGAATCTTAATGAGAGTTTGCTTCAATTAAAGAAGGGAACACAACAGCGTCCCCTTCCAATCATATACACTGGCACCATCAACGGAGGGATTTGAACATGCGGTTGATGCACTTCTGCTTCTGTTCCAGGTTGTGATGGACATAGAGATCGAGCGTTGTGCCGATGTTGGCGTGGCCCAATATGACGCTCACCGTCTTGTAGTCGCAGTGGCTCGCACTAACTTTGCATCGGAAAAAATTGTACATGAGCGACAGGCGGCAAGGGCAATGATGACATTTTGTTTCATCAATGCGGCTTCACGGTATCATTCCTCTCCCGTCAAGCAGAGGGCCGTGCATAAAGACATAAAAAGTGGACGGCCACGCCCACTACCTTGAAGGCAAACCACCGCCTCCCGGCGGTTGGTATGCGAAAAAAGCCCCGGCAAGGCCGATGCTCAGATTTGAATGACAAAATTAAAAATTCATTCCGTCGCGGAATGGGTTAGTGTTCTTATATTTTAGAAACGGTAGCCAAAACCAACTGTGAGGCCGTGCATTGTCCGTTTGTGGGGCAGATTCAACGGATGACCCATGATGACTACGTTACGCACATTGCTATATACATCCATGTTGCTCCACGTGTAGCCTGCCCACACTTGACATCGGTCGATGTCCAACGCCACGGCTGGTTTGAGATGGAAGAAGCAGCCTGTTCCACCATGGTTTTTCTCGTATTCCTTTGGCTGCTCTACATAAGTACCCGGTTGGTTGGGAATAGTGATATAGCCTACCTTGCCATTTGTCGTGAACGGTAGAGATATGCCGGCATCGGCTTTGAGCGACAGTTGCAGGTCGCCGTCAGTGTTACGCCACAAGGCTGGACTTTGCAGTTGGATGCCTGTGTTCAGCCACAAGGCATTATCCACATTATCGGTTTTCACCAGCATATTTCCCACACTAAAAGAGCGTTCTCCGCTGGTGAAATTTGAGGCTAAGCCTAATGATGCTTTCACACCCACATATTTGATTGGACGGTAATTGATACCCAGTTCAACTCCCCAATCAAGCGTATTGTAAGTGGAAGCTTCAATACTGGCTTGCCAATGACGCAGAGGCCCTATGGATGTTTGGGCGTTGGCCGCAAGGGATAATATACCTATCGCCAATGCTGTTAATCTTATTTTGAAATGAAGCATCATAGTATCATTTGATTTAATGGAGCAAAGATATTTACTATTTTTGATAGCACAAACTATTGGTTGATAAAAAGCCCACCGAGGGGCTCGGTGAGCTAACAAGTTTGTAATAAAAATTATGGTTTAGAAACGGAAGCCAATAGAGATTTGGGCGTTGCCGTTTTTGGGTTTTTCTGGAGCGCCAAATCCATCACCTTCCTTAGCATTAGATATATTGGTCATACCCATTGTATAACGACCTTGAACAAACACGTTTTCTGTAATGTTGTAAGTCAAGCCAAGACCAATACCGAAGTCCATATTTTTAGTCTTGGTACTAACTGTTTCCTTAAAATCTTTGTTGTCTCCTTTTCCTTTTATTGTACACTTGTGATAAACG
>JAFYYJ010000028.1 GCA_017557605.1 Salinivirgaceae bacterium | reverse complement strand
TGTAATTTATATTTTTCATTTTTCTGGCGAAATTCAACCTTTAATATGACGCAAATGTATTGTAACTTTTATTGAAATACAAATGTTTATAAAATTTATTCGGGAGTTTATGGAAATTTCGTTCGGGAGTTTGTGGAAATTCGGACTTGCTTGTTGTTAATTTTGTTACCCATCGAAAGGCTTGAAAATCTTTTAATTACAAATACAACTGGAAGATTTGGCCGAATTTCATTGGAAAGTTTGGCCGTAAATCCGGGTCTAAATCCCAGCAATTGCTTCCGCCATCTCGTTCATCTGTTGGCATTGTTCGCGAGTTATTTTGCGGTAGCCGCTGTGGTATGGCCACGGGGCGAGCAACAGCAATAGGCCTTCGGCACAGGAATCAAAATCCTGCCCCACAGGTTTGTATAAGTCATCAAAACCATTTTCAACAAGGCGGATAATGGGCAAACGGCGTTCTGTGGCGGTTTGCTCAATCTCTTTCTCGGTTTTTGAAATGAATGCGCCTACCAGAACCGCACCCTTTTCCGCCGCCAAAATGCACTTTTCCGCGTAGGCTATTTGCTCCGTTTCCGTCCATTTGCTACGGCAGTGCACAGCCATTAGCGTTTTTTGCAATAGGGCAAAGTTGCCCACGGTGTCAAAAGTCATTCCTGCAACTGAAATTCCGCGGCTAATGGCAAACAACTCTTTGTGCTGCCTTTTCACCAGCAGGCGGCGCGGGTTGTCTTTCACGTAGGCCATCATATTCCGCAACTGGTGTCGGTGATAGAGAATGCTATCGTTGAAGCCTTTGGAAAAGAGTGGGTGGTAGGGCGGTTTGTTTTCTTGTTGATTGCCGTTTTGTTGCGAACTGAAGTTCGCCTCGCTTGACGGAAGATCAACTGTATTACGCTGTTGTCCGTCAAATTTGGTGACCTTCAGGTCGCCTATTACTTGAACTTTGCCAGCCGCTAACAGCGCCGAATAAGCCTTCCCGCAAGCCTGCTTCCACGCAGCCACAATGTTGCCTAAAGGCATTTTCTCGGGCAGTCGCTCCAAAACATGAAGAATAAGATGCACATGGTCGGGCATTATAATGTTGAAAAGAATCTTCACTTGTGGATGGCGTTTCTCGATGGCGAAAATCTCCCGCTTAACAGCCTTGCCAACATCTGTAAACTCCACCTTGGGCTGCTCCACAGTGCCGCTTACCGCACTCAAAACAGGCATCCTATCCACAACTGTCACCGTTATCAGATAGATGTGCGGCGAATGGTAGTCGTGGGTGAAACTGCGGTTTAAGCGAGTGGAATTTGGGTACATCTGGCACATCGTTATCTATGATTTTTTCTCCGCCCTTAAAACACCTTTTCTAAAATATGGCGGTTGCAACTCGCCGCCAAAGGGGAAAATCATGTAGCCGTCGGATGCTTCGGTGCGGAACCCGTTGCTGGCCAGCAGAGCCGACAGCTCATCGAAATCTTTGGCACGGTGATATGTGCAGCAAGCTATTTTTACTTTTTTCTTACCAGCCAAAAATTTGATGCTCGAATCGAGAACCATACGCTCGTAGCCCTCAATGTCCATCTTTATGAATAGACTATCCGACTCATTGTTTTGTAAAAGAGTCTTTAGCGTAACGGAATTTTCAGTGTCTTTGTCCGACATATATTTTCTAACTATTGTCACTTTCTCAGAATAAGGTTTGAATGTTGCGTTTAACGCATCAATCCAATAGGGGTCTGATTCAATCAGATATACTTTTCTTGCTTTTTCAATATGGTCTAACGCAAAAAGAGCTTCGGCGCAGCCGATGTCTAGCAAGACGTCACCATCTTCTACTTTAATATGTTCCGATTCGTATTTGTGTGGCTCTTTTTCGCGATAACCGCCACCTAAAATGCACTCATTTTCAATGTAGTTTCGGTATATGTCGGTGGCGTTGTCTATTGTTGTATGCGTAGGGAAATAGAGCCTTTTGCCGTTGTGAATCACGTAGGGCATTTGCAAATCAGAATCCATCGTAGCCGACACGTGCTCAATGGTTTTTATTTTCTTATATGGAAAAATTAAGTCACTCGTGTTTTTGATATGGCTGATTTCGTTACTATAATCACCTGACAATTCAGGATTAACCATATAGTATCCAATGATTTTTCGCCGCAAGTGATTCATGTAGACTCGTCCATCATCGTCAGTAAAATGCTCCTGCTTGTATTTTAATGTTTCAATCTCTTTGTAGATGTCGCATCTAACCAGGCAACAAATGTTTTTTATCAGCCAGAATAAGCGGGAATTACGGAAATTGTGAGCCATAGTTATATTACTTCAGTTTTATGTGGGAACATTATATTTCCCCATCCTACATTCCATTGTGCGCAGAATTTTGAGTCGGGGATGTTTTCATCGTAGGTGTCGATATCAAAAGAAAAGACGGAAAAAATAATATCGAAGTCGGTTTGCCCTGTTTTATAGTTGCCTGTTCCAATGGAAAATGAGATGGAATATTGTCCGGCAGCAAGATTATGGTCAAAAATGGTGAATCTAATTGTCTTTTTCTCGCCTTTCCCGATGCTGAAAAATTCATCGTTAGATACGCTGCCAATTGATGCGCCGCCCGCATCAACAATAGTGGCATTTATTCGGCAATCAGTTACTGTTTTGTTCGCTTTTATTTCAAAGATGAACGAGATGGGTTCCCGAAAAGAGAAAGAACATTCTCCTTTTTCGATGGCAGCCGTTAGAAAACCAACAGCTTTTTCTGGTGCCAATCTCTCTTCTGTGCATATTGTTCTATGTGTTACTACACAGTCAATTTTGGTTGCCAAATAGTGATTAATAGCATTTTCGACTGTCCCGCCAAAATCAATCATTCCATTTTTAAGCACGAATCCTGTTTCGCATAAATTCCTTACGGCTCCCATATTATGACTCACGAATAGCACTGTTCTTCCTTCACATCGGCTAACGTCTTGCATTTTGCCGATGGCTTTTTTCTGAAATTCGGCATCGCCAACGGCCAGAACTTCGTCAACCACAAGTATCTCGGGGTCTAAGTGGGCGGCAATGGCAAAGCCAAGGCGCACTGTCATGCCGCTTGAGTAGCGCTTCACGGGGGTGTCAAGGTAGCGCTCGCAGCCTGAGAAATCGACAATCTCATCGAGCTTGCGGGTTATTTCGGCGCGTGTCATTCCCATAATGGAGCCGTTCATATATATGTTCTCGCGGCCAGTCATTTCGGCGTGAAACCCTGTTCCAACCTCAAGCAGTGATGCTATTCGCCCGCGGTATTTTATGGTGCCAGTGGTGGGTTTTGTCACACGCGAAAGCAGTTTCAGCAGTGTGGATTTGCCCGCGCCGTTCTTGCCAATTATGCCCACCACATCGCCCTGCTCAATCTCCATATTTATGTCCTTCAGCGCCCAAACGTAATCAGAGTTGCCACGTGTGGCACGGTCGTTGGTTTCACCAATCTTCAGGTAAGGGTCTTCGCGGCGCAGCACGTTCACCGTCCACCAGCGGTTAAGGTCATGGCTCAAAGTGCCAGTGCCAATCACCCCCAGGCGGTACTGCTTCGACAGGTTTTCTATTTTTATTGCTGTTGGCATTTGTGAGTTTAAAAATTTTGTAGGGACGCAATGCGTTGCGTCCGTTATTTTAATTCAGCATATACGCAGTTTCTGTTGTCTGTAGTCCGAAGTCTTTTGTCATTATACTTTCGTAAAGAAACATCTTTCTAAATAAATACGTTACGTTTTTTGACACATTTATTGTTCTTTTCCGTCAAACCACGCCCGCATCGCGTAATCACATTTTATGTACGTCTTTTTGGCAAAGTTGCACATTTTATGTACGACTTTTTGTAAAATCTCCACATTTTATGTACGACTTTTAAAATAATCCACGCGGCCGGTGGTTTTATCACCTTGAATATGGTTCAACATATATCTTAAGTTGTATTGTGGTAATTGTCTGAAAGACAACATCTCCATAACCGTAGGTAAGCAGAGCGCAACCTACGGCATTACACTCCACTCCGAAATCCCAGTCCGAAGGACTGAACCTGATAAGTTCACTCTTCCAGAGTGTTGCAATGCGAGCGTGTGGTTGTCCGGCGGCTACGCTTCGCTTGCGGCCGGTTATGCAGATAACGTCCTTCGGACTTTTTTCTGTTGCTGGTTCGTATCACAACTAAGAGCAAGCAATTTCACAAAAACCGCCACTTTTGCCTTGTTTCCGTACAAATTGGCTCATTACGTAAAAATTACGCGCGCGAAGACAAATAAAATTGCTTAATTGGCAGTTGGTTTTGAATTTGACGGAAATGGGCAGACGGATTACACTGATATTTACATTTGTGGCAATGCGCATTGTGGCATTGGCACAAACAGTGCCATTCCCTTCTGAAAACCTTGCCGCATGGTATTCTGCCGATAGCGTTCATTTAACTGCCAACAACCACGTTGATGTACTTTACGACAAGAGTGGAAATGAACGTCATGCAATACAGCAGACCGCAGGCAAACAGCCTTTGTGGGTTGAGTCGGATGAGTACATA
>JAFYYJ010000027.1 GCA_017557605.1 Salinivirgaceae bacterium | reverse complement strand
TTGTCTGAGTCTTCGTCATCAACATAGATTTGCGTACCGGCCTTGTTTATAATCAGATAGTTGTCGTCATCCTTGCCGCTCTTTCCTGCTACGGCGAATTTGGCTTTGGCGGCCTTGCCTGGGTCAGTTGGGTCGTCGTCAACATAAACCTTTGTACCAGACTGATTTACAACAAGCAGATTGTCATCGGCTTTGCCACTCTTTCCTGCAACGGCAAACTTGGCCTTTGCGGCTTTCGAATCCTCATCATCAACAAAAATCTGTGTACCTGCCTTGTTTATAATCAGATAGTTATCGTCGGTTTTGCCGCTCTTTCCCGCTACGGCGAATTTGGCCTTAGCGGCCTTGCCCGGGTCGGTTGGGTCGTCATCAACGTAAACCTGTGTTCCCTGGTCGTTCACAGCAAAATAGGTGTTTCCCTCGCCTGCTTTTCCCGAACGTCCGGCCACTGCGAAACCGCTTTTTGCAGCCTAGCCTCCGCCGTTAGGGTCAGTATCATCAACATAGACGCGGACACCGTTATTGTATACGGCGAACACCACGTTGCCGTCTTTGTCTTTTACTGAGAAAAGCACCTCGTCGTCAGCGGCGCTCTCTTTAGCCTGGATTTGAATATCGGTCGGGTTCTTAACGGCACTGGTTGTTTTGGCGTATTCGGCCGTTGGAACTGATTGCAGCCGGGTTGTGCCTATCACAGCAAAATCCTCACCGCCATCGGGGTCAAACTCGGTTTTCATGCTGATGTTTCCGGCGCTCCAGTCGATGTCGTTAAACGAGCCTTGTTTGGCGTTGCCTTCACCAACAACCACCGAAACCACGCCGTAGGCGTTGGTGGTAACGTTTTTCTGCTCGATATACAAAACATTGTTACCGCTGAGCAGCGTTATGCGAAGCGCTATCTCCTGCCCGGCCAAAAGGTTGCCGTTGGCATCGCGGATAACCGCTTGATAGTTGAAGCCGCTTTGGGCCATTGTCATTGTTGTTGCAAGCACGGATGCAACTGCAATTAGGAAACACTTAACTCTTCTCATGTTATTTATTTTTTTTAGCTGTAAATTCTAATTTTTTAATGGCAAGTGTTTAGCGTTTAGAAGTTTAGAAGGCTGAGTTGCTTTGCTGTTTAGATAACTAATCATTCTCTTCTAAACCTTCTCAACATTAATCTTTAATCACTATACCGTTTTGTTTACGTTTGCTACCTATATTTAACAGTTGCGAAATATAAGAAGAATTTGAAAAGGGAAAATGATTTTTTTTTCATAATCCCATTATGTAAAAAAAAAGGAAGTCGCGCATTGCAACTTCCAAGCTTTAATCAATCTAACCGTCAATCAATTAATCAGTTAATCAATCAGTCAGTCAATGATTTATTCCCACTCAATTGTTCCCGGCGGTTTGTGCGTTACGTCGTACCATAGTGAACCGGCGCCGTCGGCCATAAACTGTTGCCACAGGCCGCCGAGCAGTGTTTGGTTGATTTCGGCAAAGTTGGCCGTCATTGCTTCTGAGCTGTTCACGGGGCGCATCACAATGCAGGGCTTGTCTTGCACTCGCAGCGGTGTCAGAACCACAGGCATTTGCCAGATTTTCTCGTAAAGGTCGTTGGCTTGCAGGAACTCGGTGCAGATGTTGTCGAATTTGCGCAGAGTGTCGAATTTATCTTTGGTGGCGTATTGCGCAACCAGCTTCGGCATCTCGTCAGAAACAGTGCCAACCTGCCAGATAACGCGGTTGATGACTTTGAATCGGTTGACGAGTTCGGTGCTGAATCGCTCGCACTCTTTCCAGTTCAAGTTTTTCGAAGTCAGCAGGAAAGGTTGTGCGTAGGTGCGGCCGTCGC
>JAFYYJ010000026.1 GCA_017557605.1 Salinivirgaceae bacterium | reverse complement strand
GATTATTAACAAGGCCAGTACACAGATTTTTGTTGACGACGAGGATTCGAAAGCCGCCAAGGCCAAGTTTGCAGTGGCTGGCAAGAGTGGCAAAGCCGATGACAATCTGCTTGTTGTAAATCAGGCTGGTACAAAGGTTTATGTTGACGACGACCCAACCGACCCGGGCAAGGCCGCCAAAGCCAAATTCGCCGTAGCAGGAAAGAGCGGCAAGGATGACGACAACTATCTAATTATAAACAAGGCCGGTACGCAAATCTATGTTGATGACGAGGATTCGAAAGCCGCCAAGGCCAAGTTTGCCGTTGCTGGCAAGAGTGGCAAAGCCGACGACAATCTGTTGGTTGTAAACCAGTCTGGTACCAAGGTGTTTGTTGACGACGACGACACAAAAGCTGCCAAGGCCAAATTTGCCGTGGCAGGAAAGAGTGGCAAAGCCGACGACAATCTGTTGGTTGTGAACCAAACTGGCACAAAGGTGTTTGTTGACGATGACGGCTCCAAAGCCGCCAAGGCCAAGTTTGCTGTAGCAGGCAAGAGCGGCAAGGCTGATGATAACTTCTTGGTTGTAAACCTTGAAGGCACGCAAGTGTTTATTGACGACGACGGCACAAAAGCCGCTAAAGCCAAATTCGCTGTGGCAGGAAAGAGCGGCAAAGCTGACGACAACTATCTGATTATTAACACCGACAGTACGCGTCTCTATTTTGATGAGACCGACGGCACAAAGGCCGCTAAAAGCGGTTTTGCTGTGGCTGGAAAGAGCGGAAGAAAAGGCAATAATGCCAACTATATGACTATCAATTCTGACAGCACCCGTTTCTATATTGATAACGCCAACGGCAAGGCAGCCAAGAGCGGATTTGCCGTGGCCGGCAAGAGTGGCGCCAAAGGCAGCAACACCGATATGCTGAAAGTTACAAAAGACAGCACCCGCGTTTATGTTGAGGGTGGTGGCAGCAAGAGCGGCTTTGGCGTTGAAGGCAAAGAGGGTGGAAGCAAAGAAGGCGAAGAAGGAGTAGAAGGAGAAGGAAAAGCCACAGCAGGCAGTAATGGCTTTGCCGTATCGGAGAAAGGCGCAAGCGGAAACACCGGATATATGAATATTACTGCTGATAACTTCTTCGCAGGTTATGATGCCGGTAAGAAAACCACTGGCACCAATAACACATTTGTTGGAAATGGCGCAGGTATTAACAATAAAAATGGCGCAAACAATGTGTTTGTGGGTTATCAATCTGGATATAATAACAGCGGAGCTTCGAACAATGTCTTGATTGGAAATTTAGCTGGACGCAATAATCAAAGTGGTGCTAATAATGTTGCTTTGGGTACTGAAGCCGGAAGATATATGTATGGCTCAAATAATGTGCTTTTAGGTTATTTTGCGGGTAAAGGCATATCACCCGACAACACTGGTAGCAGCAATGTTTTTATCGGATATTATTCTGGAGCGAACAACTCTAATGGCGGAAACAACGTGTTTATGGGTTCTAATGCCGGCAAAGAAAACTACACAGGCAATAACAATGTTTATTTGGGAACCAGTGCTGCGACAAATGTGAAAGGAGGAGAAGATAATGTTGTATTGGGAACAAATGCGGCACAAACAGCTGCTGTAATGACTCGCACTACTGCCATTGGCAAAGAATCCGGCAAAGGCACAAGTTCTTCAACATCAACCGACGATGTGTTCATCGGCTTTCAGACTGGTTTTAGCAACACCACAGGTGCTAACAACGTGTTCTTAGGCAATAATGCAGGTTATGGTAACACTACAGGTAGCAGCAACGTGGCTTTAGGTTATAAAGCTGCCTTCACCAACAAAACCGGCGTAAATAATGTTGTGATGGGCGATTCGGCCGCATATTCGGCTAACTCCATGACTCGTTCCATTGCCATTGGTAAACTCGCTGGCAAAGGCACGGGTTCTTCAACTTCAACCGACGATGTGTTTATCGGTTATAAGACTGGCTACAGCAACACAACTGGAGCTAACAATGTTTTCCTGGGTAATTCGGCTGGCACAGCCAACACCAAAGGTGGCAACAATGTATTCTTGGGTTATCAGGCAGCGGCTGCCAACCAGGAAGGCTCAAGCAATGTGGTTTTAGGAACCAATGCGGCTCAAGATGCAGTCAAAATGACAAAGACTATTGCCATTGGCGAGGAGGCAGGTAAAGGCAGCTCTGAATCGACAAGCGAGAACGATGTATTTATCGGCTATCAGGCAGGTAAGGCCAACACCACTGGCAAGTACAATGTTGAGATAGGTAACGAGGCTGGTAGCAGCAACCAAAGCGGCAACTACAACGTCTTCCTCGGCTATCAGGCAGGTAAGGCCAACACTGCCAGCAACAACGTATTCCTTGGCTATAGGGCTGGTGTAGCTAACACCGGAGGTAAAAACAATGTTGTTTTGGGTACCAACGCTGGTGCCACCAACACCGTCAGTTCCAACAACGTGTTCTTGGGCAATTTGGCGGGATACAGCACTAAAGGCACAGCCTTAATAGACAATTATAGGAATCCATGGACGGGACAGTTAGAGGAAACATACAACGGTTCTAACAACGTATTCCTTGGCAACTATGCTGGCTATGGGAACACAACTGGTACAAACAATGCATACATTGGTAATTTCGCAGGACTCCGTAACCAAACTGGCGAAAACAATGTGTATTTGGGTTATTATGCCGGACGTGATAATTATGGTAGCAATAGTGTTGCATTGGGAATGGGTGCAGCCCAAAACGAGAAGTACATGAATCATTCGGTTGTTATTGGTACAGAAGCCGGCTTGGGTGCGGAAAACAGCTATGAAAGATGCCAACACAATGTTTACATCGGATACAGAGCTGGTTATAGTAACAATGGTGCTGCCGAAAACGTCTTTATTGGTCGAGAGGCTGGTTTTAGTAATACCAATGGCGGTTCGGGTGTATTTGTAGGTCTTGGAGCAGGATATTCTAATACTAAAGGAATGTTCAATGTTTTCATAGGTAATTATGCTGGCCACGATAATATTGAATCAAGCAGTAATGTGTTTATCGGAAATAATGCCGGCAAAGCAAACACTACAGGTGCCAATAATGTTATGCTTGGTAACGAAACCGGATATAGAAATAAAACAGGCGCAAATAATATATTCATAGGAAACGGAGCCGGCTGGGATAGTAATGGAGGAAAGCAGAACACCGTTTTGGGCAACTATGCCGGATATTATAATACAGGCGAATCGAATGTGATTTTGGGATTCTATTCGGGTCATAAGAACACATCCGGGGCAAATAATGTGATGATTGGCGATAGTGCAGGATTCAACCACACAACAGGTGCAAGTAATGTATTCATTGGCGACAATGCCGGATACACAAATACTTCAGGCGAAGGTAATGTCTTTATTGGCAATTATGCGGGAGTATATGTACCTGGAGGAGCAACTGCATCATATTCTACAAGCAACCGTCTTCAAATTGCAAATGGCAAAAACATTTTAATACAAGGTTCTTTCACTGATAAAGAAGTTCGGATATGTGATAAATTAACAACAAAAACATTGTTGCCATCATCTACTTCCGGCAGCTATCTGGGCAACAGCGATTATCGTTGGAGTTATCTTTACGCTGGCGCAGCAGATTTCAAAGGAAATGTAACACCAAGTGCAACAAATACTTATACAATCGGGTCCTCTTCGTACAGATGGAAGAATATCTACGCAAACGCAGCAAATTTTGAAGGAAATGTAGTACCAAATACAGATAAAGCTTATACTTTGGGAGAATACTCAAAAAGATGGAAAGATATATATAGTGGAATGATACATCTTAGAGAATTTTCGTCTTCAAGCAACCCGTCGACAACAGATTTTTGTGCTTTTACTTCTGATATACAAACCTATTTAACAGCGAACTATACCCAAACCGGAGTGTACAGTTATGCAAGAGCCATAAATACAGAAATGGGGGAATACTACGCTATTTCTGGTGTTGTAAGTTATGGTAAAAAAGCTGTTGGTGTCAAAGGTATGGTTTCTGGTAGTAAAAATGGTTATGGTGGTTATTTTTCCAATTCGGGCACCGGTACTAATAATTATGGTATATATGTAGAAGGTGATACGGATAACAGCAACTGGGCTGCTTACATTAAAGGTGATTTGGAGGTTACAAAAAGTATTTATGGTACATTGCACGAAAGTTCTGATGCTCGTTTAAAGAAAGATGTTCAAACAATAGAGAGAGCATTGGACAAAGTGCTGAAACTACGCGGCGTAAGTTACTACTGGAAGAACAAAGAAGAGCTGAATGCAATAGGTGCCAACCGAGATTTCGACAGCAACAAACACATTGGTGTAATTGCTCAAGAATTGGAAAAAGAGTTCCCTGAATTGGTTAATAATGACAAGGAAGGGTTTAAATCGGTCAATTATTCTGGCATAGCTCCAATCCTTATCGAGGCCGTTAAAGAGCTGAAAGCCGAGAAAGACGAGCTTGAGGCCAAGGTTGAGAAATTAGAGAAGATGGTGGAGGAATTGATGAAGAAACAATAGAAACCGTTTTGGGCGAAAGCCCGCATTTAGGAACTATTAATATTTTTCATTTAGAAAAGGCTACAGCCGTAAGGCTGTAGCCTTTTTTAGGTTGCGCCCTTGCGGGCGGAAATTTTTAGAAAATTGATTATAAAATTATGCAAATTTCTAAAATCCAATTTTTTATGAATTTTTAATAAAATTTTGTTTGAATTTCTCGCGAAGCGATAACCGAAAAAATAAAACGCCTGCGTATAAAAACGCTAGTGCGTTCAGATGCAAAATATTCAGTCAATCGCCTCAATCAGAAAACTGACAGGGCGGAAGCCGTCGTTGCACGAAATCATCGCGCTTTTTGGGTTCTTCATCCAGCCGTCGTAGAAGTTCGATGCGCCGTGCGCTAGTGCCAGCACAAAAGGAGAGAGGCTGTCCCATGCGCTTTGGCAGAACCCATCGGGCTTATTCCAGCCTTCGGCTATAAACACCTGACCTTCCTGCATATCACAGGCGTGTTCAATGGGGTTTTCATATTTCGCCGCCAAATCGGCATAAAACGCCTTGCGCATTACGGTTATACGGATTTTCTTCATAGTTATTGGGTGTTAGGTATTAGGTGTTTGGTGTTGGTTTCGTTTTCTGTTTACGTTTAAGTTTTAGTTATCGTCAGCGTCAGTGTTATCGTCAGTGTTTTCGTTTAAGTTTTAGTTTTAGTTATCGTCAGTGTCAGTGTTAGCATCAGCGTTTTCGTTTTCGTTTTCGTTCACTCCACACTTCCCCAAACGCCTCGGTACAGGTTGCACCCAACAAAGTTTCCAGCCACAATGCTGACGTAGAAAACAAGAACATCTATCAGATTATCAGCAAGAAACTGCGCTGGCACGGTCATATAGTAGAAGGCGTCGGCAACGCAGTGCGGAAAGCCGCACATAATGAACAAAGGCACGCCGAACAGCAGAGGCAGGTTCTTGTCTTTGCGGGCGAAGGTTACGGCGGTTGTCATTATGAATCCGCAGCCAATGGCCAGAATGCCGCCTTTCAGCGGTCCGCAATTCAGACGGCCTTCAAGAATCGATTGTGCGGTATCTTGCAGAGGCATCGGGCTGCAACGGGCAATCATTGCCACCGCCAGACAACCAACCAGATTGCCCAAAAGAATCAGGAAAAGCTGACCGACTTCGCCCTTTACAATGAATCCGGCGGTGCCGGTGTAGAGCTTCAGTTTGTAGTGAACCACGGTGAGCAGCCCGAAGGCGAAAAGCACCGCCCCGACAATACTTTTTTCGGCCAGATAGCCGAATCCGGCTATTCCGATGCACACGCCGGCCAAAAACGCCGACCGAAGGATTTTGAAAGTTTCCATTTGTTATCTTCTGAAATACAACAAGTTGCAAACGCACCTCATATTGAGCGCGCTATTGTTCAAAAATAACCATTCCGTTGTGCGCATAAATATAATTTCGGCTTATCTTTGAATAAGTTACACACAAATAAATAACAATATGACTCATTCACGGCTGGTCTGCACCATGGTTGCAGCGTTAATAACGTTTGGCGCACTGGCGCAATTTCCTCAAAGAGAGCAACTTCCCGAAGGCTCGGCGGCTCTCGCAACTAACATCAACCGCAACTCATATCCGCGGATTCTTCAAGATAACAGTTTGATGTTCAGACTTATGGCGCCCGAAGCCAAATTAGTGCAAGTTGACATATGTGGCAAAAAATATGATATGACTCGCAACGAACGCGGCCAGTGGTCGGTAACGATACCGGCGCAAGTGCCTGGTTTTCATTACTATTCGTTGGTTGTCGATGGCGTTTCGGTGAACGACCCGGCCAGCGAGACTTTCTATGGTTGCGGCAAGATGATGAGTGGTATTGATATCCCTGAATCGGGTACCGAACTGTTTGAAGTACAAGATGTCCCGCACGGCGAAGTTCGGCAAATCAACTATTTCTCGAAAGTCGACAACGAGTGGCGGCCGTTATTTGTTTATACGCCTGCAGGTTACAACGAGAGCACCAACCGCTATCCGGTAGTTTACATTCAGCATGGAGGTGGAGAGGACCATCGCGGTTGGGTGCAGCAGGGGCGTTTGGCCAACATCCTCGACAATCTGATTGCCGCTGGCAAGGCTGTGCCGATGATTGTTGTCAGTGCAAACAGCAACCTGCAGACACGCAGCGCAGGCGGTCCTGCCTATTCGCAGCAGGGAATGCAGCCGTTCCGCGCCGAAATGATTGAGAACATTGTTCCGTTTATCGATAAGACTTATCGCACCAAAGCAGAGCCGGAATATCGCGCAATGTGCGGTCTGTCGATGGGTGGTGGGCAGTCATTCTACGTAGGTCTGCTCTCGCCCGACGTGTTTGCCAATGTCGGTATCTTCTCAACCGGAATGTTCGGCGGAATATCGGGTGCGGCCAATTTCGATATCGAGAAAGAGTGCCCAGGAATCCTTTCCGACACCAAGACTTTCAACGCCAAACACAAGGTTTTCTATATCAGTTGCGGCGAGCAGGACCCACGTATCGAGTACAACAAGGCTGTTGCCGAAAAGTTGCGCCAAGGCGGTGTAAATGTGCAGTTTAACTCGTTTGCAGGCGACCACGAATGGCAGCCGTGGCGTAAATCGCTTGCCGACTTCGCCGAGAAGTTGTTCAGGTAGGCAATCCTATTACGGATTTTGTTTTTACCTTTACAAGGTTAATTAAAGGCGATTTTGCCCAATTTGTTTATCGTAAATAAAATAAAAACAATAAGTTATGAATAAGAAAAAATATTTGACTTTAGGTGGTGTTTTACTGTTTATCATCGCAATCATCAGTTGGTATATCAGAACTGGAAATGAGATTATACGACTCGATGAAAGTGTTGCCGAGGCTTGGTCTCAAGTTGAGAACGTGTATCAGAGCCGTGCCGACAAGATTCAGAACCTTGTGGCAACCGTTAAAGGTTATGCAGAACACGAGAAAACAGCGTTGACCGATGTCGTTGAAGCCAGAGCCAAAGCGTCGAGTGTCAACATCAATCCTGAGAAACTTGATGCTGAGTCGCTTCAACAGTTTGAGGAGGCGCAGGGCAATTTGAGTTCGGCTTTGTCGCGCTTGTTGGTGGTTGTTGAGCGCTACCCTGATTTGAAGGCAAACCAGAACTTCAGCGAGCTTCAGGCGCAGATTGAAGGAATGGAGAACCGCATCGCCGTTGAGCGCCGCAAGTTCAACGAGGTAGCCCGCGCGTACAACACCTATATCCGCCAGTTTCCAGCGTCGATAGTGGCCAACAACCGTGGATTTGAGAAGAAAGCCTATTTCGAAGCCCAACCTGGCACCGAGAAAGCACCAGAGGTGAAGTTTTAATTCATATTCTAAATTCAAAATTCTGAATTAATATGCGTGCTTCAACTTTTTTTTCTGATGAGCAGAAGAAACTTATTATCAGTGCGATAGAGGAGGCAGAAAAGAATACTTCGGGCGAAATTCGCCTACATGTCGAGATGCGTTGCCATGGCGATGTGATGAAACGTGCCGCTCGTGTTTTCCAAAAACTCAAGATGCAATGCACACAGCTGCGCAATGGTGTGCTGTTCTATATGGCCGTGTCTGACCGTCAGTTTGCCATTATAGGCGACTGTGGCATCAATGACAAGGTGCCCGAAGGGTTTTGGAACGACATTGAGAAACATATGACCGGGTTGTTCGCCCAAGGTCTTTTTACCGAAGGGGTGACCGACGGAATACGTATGGCAGGCGAGCAGTTGAAAAAGCATTTCCCTTATCAGACTGACGATGTAAATGAACTAAGCAACGAAATATCATTCAACGAAAGAGAAAATCAATAACTCTCTATGCGAAAGATATTGTTCATAATCACGCTTTTAGCCGTCAGTGTCACTTTTTTAGCCTGCAATCGTGATTTCAAGAAACCGCCTGTGCCTACGCTTGTGGCCGACCGAGCCTACATTTTTACTGACGAAGAGCGCACGACACTTGAGGCTAAACTGTTCAAATTCAGCAAGCAGACATCGGTCGATATTCTGGTTTACACCACACCCAATTTGTATGGTTACAGCATTGGTGAGTTTGGCCAGCGGCTGGGGACGGGCTGGGAAATCGGACAGAAAGGCTTCAAAAACGGCATTGTCATTGTTTATAAGGAAAGTAACGATATTGGCCCGGGCGAGATTACAATTCAGCTTGGATATGGCATCGAGCCGTTTATCCCTTCGTTGAAATGCAAGCAAATCATCGACCAAATAATGATTCCGAAAATCCGCAAAGGTTATGTGTATGAGGGAATTGACGCCGCTGTCGATGAGTGTATGGCGCTCACACGATATAATGTGAAGAACCAGAAAAACGAAGGGAATGGCTCTTTCATCCTGAAGTTTTATATTGTCGTGTTCCTGTTGCTGGCAGGCCTCGTGATAACATTGGTATTGGCTCTCGACGACCGTTACACCACCCGTGGACGCAAGAAAGACTCCAATATGGGCGGCTTCGGAGGCGGAGAGGGGTTGAGCGACTTTGCGGCAGGCAATTTCGGCGGTGCCAGTGGAAGCTGGTAAACATTAATTGATTGAATGAATAACTGATTGAAAGACAGAATGATGAATGATTAATGATTAATGATGAATGATTAATGATGAATGATTAATGATGAATGATGAATGATTAATGATTAATGATTAATGATAAATGATT
>JAFYYJ010000025.1 GCA_017557605.1 Salinivirgaceae bacterium | reverse complement strand
GGTGTTTGTGTCAGAGTAGTTGCGGTTTGTCCAATCGAAGAGGTCATTGTCAAAAAGTTGACCGAACAACGACGGATAATTGTTAGAAAATCTTGAGAGTGTCATAGTTCAATCCTCCATATTTAAATTAGACATTAAATTTACAATCAATTGGTTAAGCGATAGCGATTTGACGCATCGGTTTTGGTTTGGCTTCCTCGCGTTTCGGAATCTCAACGTTCAAAATGCCGTTGTCGTACTTGGCCGAAATCTTGTCGCCGTTGGCTGCGTCGGGCAGAGTGAACGACCGGCTGAACGATTGGTAACTGTACTCGCGGCAAGTATAACGCTCACCGTTTTTGTGCTCATTCTCAACCTTCTTCTCCGACGAGATTGTCAGAACATTGTGGTCGAGATTGATTTTGAAATCCTTCTTGTCGAAGCCCGGAACGGCCATTTCAACTTTAAACGCATCGGCGTTTTCCTTAATGTTCACTGCTGGCAGAGTGGCTTCAGCCTCGTGGTTGTTGTACTCCCAGTTGAACAAATCGTTGTCGAACCAATTGTCGAACATCGACGGGTGATAGTTGTTAAATCTTGCGAGTTTCATAATTAAATCCTCCATATTTTAGTTATACATTGTTTCTAAATCGAAAACGCCCTTACATTTTCAACTTTTGTGCCAACGCCAAAAAGTGGACTAATTGTCCACTTTTTAGAGGATTTTTAATGACAATTTGTCTTATATGAATAATTTATACTGATAAATACTATTGTTTATCAATATGATAATAATTGAAATGTATATGACATTTTGTCAAAAAAGATAAGGCTGAGCTATTTAGCCGCTTCCTCAAGTAAAATTGATTTAATGATTTGTGTGCCATTGCTGCTGTATCCACTATATCTCTTCACAATTTGGCCTTTCTTGTTGATAATCACGCCGTGGGGATACCCCTGAGAGAAGTTCAGTTTCGTATACACCATATAAAATGTGTCGGTGCTAAGCCTGTAATTTGTGTTGCCCCATTTTTCGCTTTGCTTTTTGAACGATTCTTCTCTTGTATCTCGGTCGTTGCAAATGTTGATAAACACAATTTTGTCCATTGGCAGCTCTTTTTCAATCTGTTTAAACTCGTCGGTGAGTCGGTGGCACGGGCCGCAGGTTTCACTCCAAAAGTTAAGGAAAATCACCTTTCCTTCGAAATCCTTAATCAGTTCGACAAAAACAGAGTCTATCAGTGATTCATTTTCAGAGTGATGCCAATACGTTGTGGTGTCGGTTTGGTTGTACACTCCTCGGTTGATGTTTTCGGCGAATTGAGCGAACGCAGTGTCCGACATTGTGCGCAGCAAGGCCATAATGGTGTCATTAACGTGCTCATATTCATTTGTCCACGGGTCTTCCCTGATTAAATTAAGAAAGTATTGTATTTCGGCAAAAATCGGGTTAGTGATACCGAATTTCTCTTCAGCAATCCTTTGCGCCTTCTTCTCGCTTGTCGTCGGGCGGAACTCAACAGCCAATGGTTCACCTTCTTTGCTCACCACTTCGTATTCAGGCTCATATGGTGACGAGTATGTTCGTACGTTGGCCAGGTTACGGGCAATATTGAGCAAGCTAATTGTCGAACCATTATTGTAAAGGTCGTTGGTGTTATTGATAGCCAATTCTTTGAGCGCGTTATAATAATTGTCGTCGGCTTTTCGCGGATTGCCGTTAGCATCTTTGCCGCCAATATAATGATAGTAATAGTACAAAAGTCGAATGGCATTTTGTCGCAACATAACATCGTACATCTCTCTGATTTTACGGTTGATGGCTCGGTGGTTGACTTCCGATTGGTGCATTCCTACCGAATTCACTTCGTTTTGTTTTTCGCGATACATCGCCATTATAAAATCGGTGTACTGACTAAGTGTCATTCCTTGCATCTTGCTTTTGTACACGCGCTTATCCAAACCAGACATATTAAAGTCGCCGATTATCCAGAAATCGTAATTGTTGATTTCAGCATCGGCACCGCTATAATATGAAGCCTTTCTGAAAGCAGTTTCTCTGTTGGCGGTATAGTTGTCAATAGCAGCTTTCAAATCGACGGCTATGTTCACTGTGTCATTGCATACAACGTGGATATTGCCGCATTCTGCATTAGCAATTCTTAAATTTAGATATTGGTGTTTTTGGGTGACTGGAATTTTAAGTAGGAACGTACCATCATTATTTATTGGTTCGAATTGTTCTGTAGGCGCTTGCAGAGCTCCGCGCGTAAGACAATAAACGTAGTTTGCTCCATCGCTTAGTGCTTGTGGGTGGTAACCATATATTTTGCCTTTGACGTATGCGAAGCCGCATATCAGGCACTGACTGTCGAGTCCGGTGGCGTCGTTGCTGACAGTTCGAGCTGGGCTCACAATGCTGTCAGGCACTTCAAATTCTGCCTTTATCTTTTCCGCTGCATCGTCGTTTAAAGCGATATTCCAAATTTTGAAATCCTGAAAATCCTCGCCTTCAAGAAAATCAATTGTCGGCACGGTGTTGTCAACATCTTGAAAATTAAGAATGAAGCGTATTTCTTTCTGGCCTTTCTTTGGGAAAATGAATTCTGTGGAATATAAATCGATGCTGTCGGCCGAAAGTATTTTCTGTTTCTGTTCGTTGGCCACAATGTACGATTCTGGCGATATTCTGAAGCCGTTTCCCGAAGGACCATTCCAAATCATAAACAGCCGCGTCAGCGAGTCGGTTATCTCAATTTTTTCGATGTTGATGTTAGCCGTTGAACTTGATTTGGCTCCATAAACGGGACTTTCAATGGTGCGGTTGTGTGGTGGGTAAACAAATTCGTTTTTCGGTGCGGTACGTGTGCAGGTACAAAGAATTGCAACAGCGGCAATCGGGAATAATGCTCTCATAATGTTTAGGTTTTAGTTGTTTGTAAATATACCGATTTGTTTGAAATATAAAAAACACAAAACCACCCCAAGGCAACGCCCTAGGGTGGTTAGTATGTTTTTGTATTACCCTATGCAATTATTTCGCTCTCACCTCAACTACCTGCCCCGCAGCGGTTTCCACATCGTACTCAAAATATTTCTCAAGCTCTGCGGCCTTGATTGTCGCCTTTTCCGAAACAATCGGTTCTTTCACATCGGCCGATACAAGCAAAGCGTTCGGGCAGTTGCCTTCGGCAGGTTTCAGACCGTTGCCAGTGAGTTCGGTGTTCGAGCGGATACGCAGCGTTCCGCCTGATTTTGAAGTAATTGCGGCACGGCTGATTTTGCCGTTTTGCCATTCCATATCAACCACAAATCCACCGCGTGCAACCAGACCTTTGACACTTCCGCACGGCCATACATCGGGCAGCGAAGGCAGAAGATGAACGGCGCCATCGTGGCTTTGCAGCAGCATTTCGGCAACGCCTGCGCAGAAACCGAAATTACCGTCAATTTGGAAAGGCGGGTGTGCGTCGAACAGGTTGGCGTAAGTGCGTCCGTTGCCGCGTGCCATCCACGGGTTTCCGCCCGACGGTAGCAGATTAAGCATATTGCAGATAATCTTATAAGCGTGGTTGCCGTCGAGCAGACGCGCCCAAAGGTTGATTTTCCAGCCGATAGACCAGCCAGTGGCCATATCGCCGCGCTGCGTGAGCGTGTTTTTAGCGGCCTCAAACAATTGCGGTTGCTTGAACGGCGAAATCTGATTCGACGGATAAAGTCCGTACAGGTGCGACACGTGGCGGTGTTGGTCGGTCGGGTCGTCGGCGTCAACAAGCCACTCTTGCAGCTGATTGTGCTGACCAATTGCCATTGGTGCGATGCGGTCGAGAACGGTTTGCGCCGAATCGCGGAAAGCGGCATCGGTATCGAGCACTTTCGTGGCCTCAATTACCTGATTCAGAACATCGAAGGCAATCTGATTGTCCATTGTGCAGCCTGCCGTCATCGACGAGCCGTCGTTGGTGTAGCCGTGCTCGGGCGATGTTGAAGGCGTTGTCACCAGATAGCCCGAAACGGGATGCTCAACCATCGCCGTCATATAGAATTTCGCACACTCTTTCAATATGTTATAGTTGTCGGCAAGAAATTTCTTGTCACCTGTGAACAGATAATGCTGCCAGATGTGTGTCGACAACCAGCCGCCGCCGTTGGGCCACATTCCCCAGTAGGCGCCGTCAATCGGGCCCGTAACGCGCCAGATATCGGTGTTGTGGTGAGCCACCCAGCCGTCGGCGTTATACATCTGCCGAGCAGTGGCGCGGCCAGTTTGCGCAAGGTCGGCGATGAGTGAGAACAGCGGTTGGTGGCACTCGCTCAAGTTCGTGACCTCTGCAGGCCAGTAGTTCATTTCAGCGTTGATGTTGATAGTGTATTTGCTGTCCCACGGCGCGTCAACCATATTGTTCCAGATGCCTTGCAGATTGGCCGCCTGTCCGCCAGGCTGCGACGACGAGATGAGCAGATAGCGCCCGTATTGGAACATCAGCGCCACCATTGCTTGGTCGTTGCCGCTGTTGAAAGCCGCCAGCCTGCGGTCGGTCTCAATGGCCGAACTGTCCGATTTCGGCAGTTCGAGTTTCACGCGGTCGAATTGCTTTTTGTACGCCGATATATGGCTGTTCAACAAACTCTTATAATCTTTTTCGACAGCCGATTTCAAAGCGTTTTCTGCCAATTTCTTAGCGTTTCCACTCACATCGTTATAGTTCACAAAATTTGTGGCCGATGAAATGTAAATGGTTGCCGTTGTCGCACCGCGCACCTGAAGTGTGCTTTTTCCAACCTGATTCGTCCCATCGCTTTTTATTGTAACCATCAGATACGCTGCAAGTTTAGCATCAACTCCCTCTTGCGATTTTCCATCAATCTTGACAGTCATGCTAACATCTTCGGCACTCTTACCAGGAATGATTGTCTTATTCACTTCGATTATATTCGGCAGCGGGCAGTTGTGACTGATGTCGAAATCCAAACCGCATTTCTTGTCCGATTCAATGCGTACAACTATCACATTATCAGTCAGCGACGCAAACACCTCGCGGGTGTAGGTTGTCTCGTTTGCCGTGAACCGAGTGGTTGCCGTGGCATTGCTGATGTTCAGGTCGCGATAGTAGTTGCTAACATCCTGAATATCGGGCATATCGATAAACAAACTGCCAAGCGTCAGGTAGCCCATTCCGTTCTGACCAGTAAAGAAATTTTGGTTCACAACATCTTGTGCTTCAGCAAACTTGCCGTCGAAAATCAGTTTTCTGACCTTGGGCAGAGCCGCGTTGGCCTTTTCGGGGATGTTGGTGTGCGGTCCGCCAGCCCAGAAAGTCTCGTCGTTG
>JAFYYJ010000024.1 GCA_017557605.1 Salinivirgaceae bacterium | reverse complement strand
GCTAATTGCCGAAGCCGAGTATTTTATTGACGATGAGCTCGACTGCGAAGACAGCCTCGGCGATGACGAAGAAGAAGAGTAACAAGTTGCAAGTATTATAAATCAGAAAGATATGGATTTTAACGAAGAGATTAAACGCCGTCGTACGTTTGCCATAATAAGCCACCCTGACGCCGGAAAAACCACTTTGACCGAGAAGCTGCTGCTGTTTGGCGGCGCTATCCACGTAGCCGGTGCCGTCAAATCGAACAAGATTAAAAAGACCGCCACTTCCGACTTTATGGAAATTGAGCGGCAGCGTGGTATTTCGGTTGCCACATCGGTAATGGGTTTTGAATATAACGGTGTGAAAGTCAATATTCTTGACACTCCGGGCCACCAGGATTTTGCCGAAGACACCTTCCGCACCCTGACTGCTGTCGACAGCGTTATTGTGGTGATTGATGCGGCGAAAGGCGTTGAGGCACAGACGGAAAAACTGATGAAAGTGTGCCGTATGCGCAATACACCGGTGATTGTTTTCATCAACAAGATTGACCGCGAAGGCAAGGACCCGTTCGACCTGCTCGATGAGATTGAGAATCAGCTGCAAATCCACGTTCACCCGTTGAGCTGGCCTGTGGGTATGGGCCAAAGGCTGCAAGGCGTCTACAACATCTTCGACCATAAGATGTACTATTTCTCGGGCAACGACAAGACCAAAGCCGAAGAGCCACAGGAATTCAAAGACTTGAACGACCCCGAATTCGAGCGCAAAATGGGCAAGAACGCACAGATTCTGCGCGACAATCTCGAACTGATTGAAGGCGTTTATCCCGACTTCGACCAGAATCTTTACCGCGAAGCGAAAATTGCTCCGGTATTCTTCGGTAGTGCACTCTATAATTTTGGTGTTCAGGAACTTTTGGAATCGTTCATCCGCATTGCACCGTCGCCGCAGCCGTCGCAAACTATTGAGCGCGAAGTGAAACCAGAAGAAGATAAGTTCACCGGTTTTGTGTTTAAAATCCACGCGAATATGGACCCGAACCACCGCGACCGCATTGCGTTTGTCAAGATTTGCTCGGGCAAATTCCAACGCAACACCAACTACTACCACGTCCAACTCGACCGCCAGCTGAAATTTGCCAGCCCGACGGCCTTTATGGCGCAAAAAACATCGGTTGTTGAAGAAGCCTACCCCGGCGATATCATCGGTTTGCACGACACGGGCAACTTTAAAATCGGCGACACATTGACCGAAGGCGAAAAGATTCATTTCAAGGGACTTCCGAGCTTCTCGCCCGAATTGTTCCGCTACATTGAAAACGATGACCCGATGAAGGCCAAGCAGCTTGCCAAAGGTATCGACCAACTGATGGATGAAGGTGTGGCACAGCTATTTACAATGACATTGAACGGCCGCAAGGTGATTGGAACCGTTGGCGCGCTCCAGTTCGAAGTGATTGAATATCGTCTGCTGCACGAGTACAACGCCAAGTGCCGCTACGAGAACATCAGTATGTACAAGGCTTGTTGGGTGAAACCGAAGGATATGGTTGAGTGGGAAGACTTCAAACGCCGCAAATTCAAGGCAATGGCCAAAGACAAGTGGGGCCGCGACGTCTATCTCGCCGAATCAGCCTACGAACTGCAGATGTCGCAGGAAAAATTCAAAGGATTGGAATTCTATTTTACTTCGGAATTTGAGTAAGTCGCAGATTACCAAACAACTGTCCCATGTTGAATGAAGGACAAACTTGCAGAGAAAAATATGTGGATATTGCCAAAGGCTTGGCAATCATCGATGTAGTTTGTTGGCATATAAGTTCCCCAATAATACCAGGCAAGTTTGTGAGTTTCTGGCCAATAGTTTTTTTCTTCCTTGTTGCTGGGTTTTACATTAAAGAGGATGAAATAGCCAAACCAGCAAAGTTTATAATACACAAACTGAAGACTTTATACATTCCTGCAACAATTATTTATTTGATAGCCATTTTAATGCATAATCCATTGTGCCGCTGGGGATTTTATCCAATAGGTTCGGCGCATCCAAAGACCAATGTGGATTTTATTATATGGGATAGTAAAACCTACTTATTCAATATTTTAAAGACAATTGTTGCACCTAATGGCGAACTTGTTATGGGGGCAATGTGGTTTCTTTATGCGCTGTTTTTCGCCCTATGCTTTCTATCGGTGGCCGCATATATTTCCAGAAAAATCTTTAAAGACAGGCAACGAGCTGATATACTTTGGTTTGCAATAGTAGTGTTGACTTCTACCATATCCGTAAGTCTAAATGTACTTTATGGTTTTTCAATTCCTCGAATCAGCCAGTCGCTGACCGCAGCCACATTCATTTTATGCGGTATGTTGCTGAAACAGAGATTGAGACTGAATTTTAACAATTGGATAATAATGATTGTTGCTGTGGCAATATACCTTCAATATATTATGTTGCCACACAGTCATTTATCTTTTCACTACAAATTTCCCGACCTTATTCTCCCGCTCGCTTTAGGCATTGCCGCGTTGTATGTTATTTTATTTATTTCCAAAAAGATAGAACGAACACCTTACTTGTCAGACGCGTTAAGTTATATTGGATGTAACTCGCTATATATTATGGCGTTGCACATATTTGGTTTCTTTTTATGTACACGACTATTGGACACATTTGGATTAAGTGAAAATCTCACAATGGCAAGTTCCCTGTACACTTATAAAATTGGCACAAACTTTTGGTTGTGGATATTATATTTAGCTTTTGGTGTTTTTGTTCCACTCATCATTATTAAACTTTTCAGAGTTTCACAAACACTAGTGGTTTCAAAGTTTAGAGGTATTAAATAACATCGTGTTGCCAAACTATACGTCATTTCTTCGAAACCTTCTAAACGTTCTTATCTTTTCAACATTGTTTAACAAACCATTAACACAATCGGTTTTCAGCATTATCTACATTTGGCGCATTAAAACGAAGCAAGGGCTTCGGCTAAATCGTTGAATTTTGGATATAGTTATTAAGAATCTGACCAAACTTTATGGCGCGCAGCGGGCCGTCGATAATTTGTCATTTGAGGTCAAGACGGGAGAGATTCTAGGCTTTCTGGGACCGAACGGCGCTGGCAAGACAACCACAATGAAGACCATTGCGGGTTACATAAAGCCGACTGAGGGAACAATCCGTGTGGGGCGCTACAATGTGGAAACTGATGCCGACAAGGTGAAACAGGTGATTGGTTATCTGCCCGAGCACAATCCGCTTTATTCCGATATGTATGTTGTTGATTATTTGCGGTATATGGCGCAATTGCAACTTTTGCGCGCCGACAAAATCAACGACCGTATTTATGAGATGGTTAATGTTTGTGGGCTTGAAGGCGAAAAGCACAAACGCATTAGCGAGTTGTCGAAGGGCTACCGTCAGCGTGTAGGCCTTGCACAAGCATTGATACATGACCCACAGGTGCTGATTCTTGACGAGCCGACAACCGGCCTCGACCCGAACCAGATTATCGAAATCCGTCAGTTGATTCGAAAAATAGGACACGAAAAGACTATCATTCTTAGTTCGCACATTTTGGCTGAGGTTGAGGCCACCTGCGACAGAATTCTGATTATCAATAAGGGAAGAATTGTGGCTGACGGCACATCTGACCAGTTGCGTAAGGCGTCATCGGGTTGCGAGTGTGTGAAAATCACGGTTGAAAATGCCGACAGAAACGATGTTGTGCGTGTTATGCAAAATATTGATACAGTGGAGCTTATTGATACTATGAAAGACAATCCCGATTCGTTTGAGATTCAAAGCAAGGAGGGAGAGTCGAGCCGCAGGGCGATATTCAATGCCTGTGTTGAAAACGGATGGGTGCTTACAGAAATGACTCCTATTGAAACCAAACTTGAAGATGTCTTCCGTGAGCTAACTAAATAGTTGTGGATAAAATATTTATATAAATGAAACTTGTTTGGATAATTGCACGTCAAGAGTTGCGGATGCAGTTCGATTCGCTTATGGCTTACATTCTTTTGGTGCTGTTTCTGGGCTTCAGCGGCATTTTCACATGGCTCTATGGCAGCGACATTTTCATTTACGGCCAGGCCTCTCTGCAAGTCTTTTTCTCGATAGCTTACATCACGCTTTTCCTATTGATTCCGGCGCTTACGATGAAGTCGGTGGCGGAGGAGATGCGTACCGGCACCATTGAGATGTTGCTCACAAAACCGGTGTCGTGCTGGCAAGTGCTTTTGGGTAAGTATCTGTCAATTATTTTGTTGATAGTCTTTGCTTTATTACTGACATTACCTTATTACATATCGGTCGCGTCGCTCGGCAATGTCGACCACGGAGCGGTGATTTGCGGCTATCTTGGACTATTGTTTATGAGCAGTGCCTACATTGGTATTGGTCTATTTGCTAGTTCCCTGACTAATAATCAGATAATCAGTTTCTTGTTAGCTTTCGCAATAAGCATTTTCTTTCATATAATATTTGGAATCATTGGTCATCAGTTTGGCGGAATTGTGGGCCAAATGGCAATCGGGCTCGATATGGACTCGCATTTTGAGAGCATCGCGCGCGGTGTCATCGACACAAAAGACATCATTTATTTCGCATCTCTGACCTTTGCCGGATTGTTCCTGGCCGAAAGGTCGCTAGCATCAAAAATTGCTTGATTATGAATAAGAGACATACACTTGTTTATACATTGTCGGTATTGGTGATTTTGCTGATTGTCAACATAATCTCCGAACATTTTTTCTTTCGCTTCGATTTCACTGGCGATAACCGCTACACGCTAAGCAAGGCCACAAAGAACATTTTGCGCAATCTTGACCAAACTGTAACCGTAACAGCTTATTTCTCAGAAGATTTGCCTGCCGAAATCCTCCGTTCGAAGCAAGAGTTTAAAGATTTGCTTATTGAGTACCGCAATGCGTCGCACGGTCAGTTTGAGTTTGAATTTGTCAATCCTTCAGTGTCTGATGAGCTTGAAAACGAAGCGGTTAAATCGGGTATTTATCCGGTTATGATAAATGTCCGCGAGCGCGACCAGATAAGGCAGCAAAAGGCATTTTTAGGTGCGGTTGTGGAGCAGGGTAGCAAGCGCGAGATTATTCCGTTTGTGCAGCCTGGTATGCCTATCGAATACACACTTTCGTCGGCGGTGCGCAAAATGTCGCCAAAGAAGCGCATTACGGTCGGATTTCTTCAAGGACACGGAGAGCCGTCGCCATACACAATGCAGCAGGTTATGGCAGAAATGTCGGTTATGTATAATATAAAAACCGTTGATTTGCAGCGCGATAGCTCAGCCTGCGACAGCATCGCCACATTGGTTATAGTTGCACCGGTTGACACAATTCAGCCTTCGGAATTTGCCATTATTGATAAATTCATAGCATCGGGTGGCAGGGTGTTTGTGGCTATCGACAGAGTTAATGCCAATCTGGACCAACTTTTTGCATACGAGCAAAATACGGGTCTAGAGCAATGGCTAAGGTCGAAGGAGATAAGCGCCGATTCTAAAATGGCTATCGACAATTATTGTGCTACGGTCAGTGTCCAGCAGCAACAGGGCTATTATCGGGTGAACGTTCAGCAGCAATTTCCGTACATACCTTTCGTGACCAATTTCGGCAAACATCCCATAACCAACGGACTTGAGCAAGTACAACTGCAGTTTGTGAGTCCGGTGGTGTATGTTGGTGATTCGTCGGCGGTTTTCACACCTTTGCTTTTCAGTTCCGACCGCGCGGCAATGCTTAATGTGCCGTCGAATATTGATGTGCAGCGGCAATGGTCGGCACGCGATTTTCCGTTGGCAGAGATTCCGCTTGGCGGCTTGCTTGAAGGCACAATCGGTGGCATACCTAATTCGAAAATGGTTGTCATTGGTGACGGCGATTTTATGCAGAACGGCGACCCTCGCCAGCCCCGCCAACAGTCGCCTGACAACATAAGCCTGTTTGTCAATGCAATAGATTATCTCTCGGACGATACCGGACTTGTCGATTTGCGAACCAAAGGCATAACATCGCGTCCGCTTGAACAACTTGATGACAGCACACGCGCATTTGTAAAGTGGCTTAACGTATTGTTACCCATATTGATAGTGGTGCTGATAGGCATAATCCGTATGCAGCAGCAACGCAATTTGCGTATAAAACGAATGGAGGAGGGCTATGTCGAATAAGCGCCCATATGTTATTGTATCACTGATAGTTGTACTTTTGTGTGCGGCGGTGTTCGCAATTCTTGCCGACCGTTCAACCGACCGTTCGTTCCGTCGTTTTGTTATTTCTGTTGATGTAGACAAAGTGCAATCAATCAGTATTTTGAAGCCAAAGGACGAACTTGCGCTTGAATTCGAGCGTGAAGGCGATGAGTGGAAGGTAGTTGTGCCGTCGGGCGCAATGGAGGCCAATAGTCGGAAAGTTGAAAGTTTGCTTGCGTATTTGGCCGGAGTTCAAGCTATAAGACAAATGTCAAACTCGGAAAATGTTTGGGAACAATATGGCGTTGTTGACTCTATTGCAACACGAGTGATTGTGCGTGGCAAAAAGAAAACGCTTGCCGATTTCTATTTCGGGAATACCGATTTTGACGCTCAGACTCAGGAAATTAGTTGTTATATCCGCAATGCGGGCGACAGCCGCATCTACAAGGTTGACGGCTATTTGGGTCCGGCACTCAGCGGCGGCTTTGACGCTTGGGTGCGCAAGTACTAAGGTTACTGAACTATTTTTCCAAGCAGTGTTGCCGATGTGCAGCTCTCAACCTTCACATTTACGTAGTCGCCGGGTTTCTGGCCGCTTGCGGGGAAAACTATCATTTTGTTTTGTGAGCTGCGTCCGCACCATTCGGCGTCGGAGCGTTTGCTGGGGCCCTCCACAAGCACTTCGAATGTCTTTCCAATATCCCGTTTGTTCGATTCTTCCGACAGCTTGTTCTGCAACTCAATAATCTGCTGAAGACGAGCCACTTTTACATCTTCAGGAATGTTGTCGGGCATAAATTTGGCAGCGCGTGTGCCAGGACGTTCAGAGTATTTGAACATAAAGGCCGAATCGAATTTAGCCCAGCTAATCAGGTCTAGTGTAAGTTGCTGGTCTTCTTCGGTTTCGTTGTGGAATCCGCAGAAAACATCGGTGGTTATCGCACATTCGGGCACAATGCGGCGTATGGCCTCAATGCGCTCCATATACCACTCACGTGTGTATTTGCGGTTCATGGCTTGCAGAATGGCGTTGCTGCCGCTTTGCACGGGCAGGTGAATGTGCTTGCAGATATTGTGGTGTTTTGCAATTACTTGCAGTGTCTCGTCGGCCATATCTTTCGGGTGGCTTGTCGAGAAACGGATTCTGATTTCGGGAAACTTAGCAGCCACTGTGTCAAGCAGTTCGGGAAATTTTATTTCGTGTCCGTCCTGCACAAACTTGTATGAGTTGACGTTCTGCCCGAGCAGAGTAACTTCCTTGTAACCTTTTTGCTGAAGGTCGGCCATTTCGTTCATAATGTCGGCAATGTCGCGGCTGCGCTCGCGTCCGCGTGTGTAAGGCACAATGCAGTATGAGCAGAAATTGTTGCAGCCGCGCATTATGCTCACAAAAGCCGAAACACCATTGGTGGCAATGCGTGTAGGGCAGATGCCGGCGTATGTCTCGGTTTCCGACAAATTTGTGTCAATAGCCTTTTCGCCTTTCTCTGCTTTAGCAACCAACAGTGGCATAAACTGATACGAGTCGGGACCAGCAACAATGTCAACGGTTTGGGTTTTCAGCAATTCCTCGCCAAGCCGTTCAGCCATACAGCCGATAACGCCCACAAGCAGTTTGGGTTGTTTGCGTTTTTGCAGCTGCAGGTTCTCAAGTTTCGCCCAGATGCGTTGCTCGGCATTGTCGCGTATAGAGCAAGTATTGAGCAGAATAAGGTCGGCATTGTCGCGTTCGTGAGTGATTTCATATTGAGCCGGTTCCATAATAGCGGCAACAACTTCGCTGTCGGCCACATTCATCTGGCAGCCATAAGTCTCTATATATAGTTTCTTCATTGGTATCTTATTGTGTTTCAATTCTTATTCTCAAGAATATCGCGTGTCACGTGCGACACTTCTTTAATCTTGCTCAGTTTGTTTATCAGTTCGGTCAGAAAATCGTTGTTGTGGACATATACATCGATTTTACCTTCAAAAATGCCGTCGTGGCAATCGATGTTTATCGACCGCAAGTTCACATCCAACTTATTGGTAATCACCTTTGTAACCTCGTTAATGGCATCGGGGCTGTAGACGCCTTTTATCCGCAGGCGGCCAAGGAAAGCCATAAGTTTGTGGCTGCGCCATTCCACTTTCACCACGTTCGAGCTGTCGCTTGAGTTGAGGCGTATGGCGTTGGGGCACGACGTGCTGTGGATAACAAGCTCATTATCAGTTAGTCGGTAGCCTATCACATCGTCGCCTGGGATTGGGTTGCAGCATGTGGCAATCTGGTAGCCTTGCGTGCCGTCGTCTACAATCAGCGGCTTTGACTTGTCGAATTTCTCCGTCGGGTTGTTGTTTTTGCTCCGCGATATGCTCCAGAATTTCATCCATTTGCTTTGTGAGCGCGTCTCCATTATTTTGCGGAACTCATCTGTTGATATCTTGTTGAGTCCCAGCTTGTAATACAGCTCGTCTTTGTTTTTCGACTGATAGTGGTTGCTCAGTTTGCGGATTATGTTCGAGCTTATTTGCATGTGGCATTGCTCAAGCAGCCATTCGAGGTGAACCTTGCCGTCGGTGGCAACGTTGCGGCGCTGGTCTTTGAAGTAGTTTTTTATGGCGTTGCGCGCCTTAGCCGTTGACACGTAGTTAACCCAGTCGGCGTCGGGTAGCTGTTTCTCCGATGTTAGAATCTCTATCTGGTCACCAGCGTTAAGTTCCTGATTCAGAGCGACAAGCTTGTGGTTCACTTTGGCTCCGTAGGCGTGGAATCCAACTTCAGAGTGAATCTCGAAGGCGAAATCCAAAACAGTCGATTTCGAAGGAAGCGTTATCGATTCGCCTTTGGGCGTGAATACTGTGATTTCCGACGCGAAAAGGTTGAGTTTGAACTCGTCGAGGAAGTCGAAAGCGTCGGTTTTGGGGTCCTCAAGCTGTTTGCGAATCTCGAAAATCCACTTGTCGAGTTCGTTCTCCGATGTTGTGTTCTCCTTGTATTTCCAGTGTGCGGCGTATCCACGCTCGGCAATCTCATTCATGCGGCGCGAGCGAATCTGCACCTCAACCCATTGTCCGCCCGGGCCCATAACCGTGGTGTGAAGTGCCTCATAGCCGTTCGACTTGGGCTTGCTAATCCAGTCGCGGAGCCGGTCGGGGCGCGGGGCATATATGTCTGTGATTATTGAGTATATGGCCCAGCACTGCGCTTTCTCAGGCAGGTTGGGGTCGGGGTCGAAGATGATGCGTATGGCGAACAGGTCGTAAATCTCGTCGAGCGACACCTTTTTCGTCTCCATTTTGTGCCAAATGGAGTAGATTGATTTTGGCCGTCCGGTTATCTCATAGGTGTATTTTTCGGCATTGAGCCGTGCGGTTATCGGAAGCGAGAATTTGTTGATGTAGGTGAACCGTTTGCTCTCGCTTGTCTTGATAAATTCGGCAATGCGGCGGTATTCAATAGGGTGGTGGTATTTCAGACACAAGTCTTCAAGTTCGGTTTTAATCGAATACAGACCGAGCCTATGAGCCAGCGGCGCATATATATATAATGTCTCGCTTGATATTTTTAGTTGCTTGTTGGGTGGCATGCTGTCGAGGGTGCGCATGTTGTGAAGGCGGTCGGCCAGCTTGATGAAAATGACGCGCAGGTCGTTCGACATGGTCATTATTATCTTTTTGAAGTTCTCAGCCTGAAGGTCGCTCTGCCCGTCGAACACGCCGGCAATCTTGGTCAGGCCGTCGACAATGTTGGCCACCTTTTCGCCAAACTGCATGCGGATGTCGTCGACGGTAAAATCGGTGTCCTCAACCACATCGTGCAGCAGCGCCGACACTATTGAGTTGGTTCCCAGCCCGATTTCGGTGGTCGCTATTTTGGCGACGGCTATCGGGTGCAGAATGTACGGCTCGCCCGATTTGCGGCGCATTTTGTCGTGGGCGCCGTTGGCCAGGTTGAAGGCTTTGGTTATCAACGCCTGGTCTTCAGGACTTTGCGACAGCCGCGCCGACGCAAGCAAATCTTGGAAATGGTCTTGAATCAGTTGTTTTTCCTCAGCCGAGAATTCTGATATGTTGCCACTCATAATCGTCAGTTTTTATCGTTTTAAAAAACCTTCAAAAGTAGTTTTTTTTGGGAACAGACGATTATCGAAATAGCATTGCTATAGCGGTTACGTATTGGGGTTTTTGTCGGATTGGGCGCATTGCCGGCAGGCTGTCTCAGTCAATGCAGCCCAGAATTTCCATTATTTTCGTCTGTTTCGACTCCTTAATCGGAATCTCGAAAAGGTCCGATGCGATGTAGTATTTGAACGAAGTTATCGGGAAGCGTTTCAGTTTCTCGTACTGGTCGGCGCTTAGCGGATATACAATCTGCGACGCCATGGTTTCACCACTTGACTCTTTGGCTGTGGCTCGCGGCTTGATGACAATCTCCTCGTTGTTCGACAGCAGAAAGGCTATTTCGCGCTCCTCGTTTATCGTAAAGTCTTCGTATTTGTAATATTTCATTTTCAGAAACCGATAGCGCATACCTACGCTTTGAGCCTTGAAATACAGCGGGTTGTTGTTCATCTTGGCCAACGTTATGGGTTGCGTAACCTTGATGCGCGCTTCAGTCAGGGCGTCGATAATATTTTTCTCGTACTGACAGCTTTGCGCGTTAACAATCTGAGCAGCAATAATTAAGGTTGCTACAACAATAAAGCGACAGATTCTGTGCGAAATTTGCATTTGAAATAATTTAGCTGATTATCCTAACGGAAAACCAATGACAAAATTATTCTTTTTCGCTATCTTCGCAACATATATTAATTCACAAACATTATGGCATTAACAGCAGAAATTCACACAGCAAAGGGCGTGATGAAAGTAAAATTCTACGAAAACGACGTCCCGAACACGGTTAATAACTTTGTCAAACTTGCGAAAGAAGGCTTCTATGACGGGCTCACTTTCCACCGCGTAATTCCGAATTTTGTCATTCAGGGCGGATGTCCGTATTCTCGCAATCCGGGTGACCCACGCATCGGAACAGGCGGTCCGGGCTACAGCATCAAATGTGAGACACACGCTGGCAATCAGTATCACGACCGTGGCGTTCTCTCAATGGCGCACGCAGGTAAAGACACTGGCGGTTCGCAGTTCTTCATCTGCCACAATCGTGAGAACACACAGCACCTTGACGGTGTTCACACTTGCTTTGGCAAGGTTTACGAAGGCTTGGATGTTATTGACGCCATTCGTCCCGGCGACAAGATTGAGAAAATTGTTGTTGTGGAAGAGTGACAAAAGAGAAGTGTAGAGAGTAAAGTGTAAAGAGTAAGGGGAAAATTATTGCTCAATACACTTTACACATTACTCATACATATTCAGCTATGAAAAAGATAATCGCCTCATTTTCAATTGTTTTGCTTGCCGCGATAGCTTGCGACAAAGACAATAACAATGAACCGCAACCAGAACCAGTGCCAACAACTGACACTACATCGCACGAAATCAACACTGATACGATTCCGCCGTTTTGGTGTGAGATTCCAGATAGTCCGGATGAAGTTGCAGTTGAATTATGTATGATTGACGCGCAAACTGAAGGCGATTTCACGTTCAATATTGTCAAACAGTTGAATAATGAGGCCGACGGCAATTTCTTTCTGTCGCCCATAAGCGTTCAGATGGCATTCGCAATGTTGGCCAACGGCGCTGACGGAAACAGTCGTAAGCAAATTATCGATGCATTTGGATATGGCTCAAAGTCAATCGATGAACTGAACAACTATTGCCGGAAGGTTATTTCGGATTGGGATGCGCTGAACAGTGAGTATGCTAACAAAAGCGCACAAGTGAGCGAGTATGCAGAAGGAGCTTTTCAGCAGACAATAGAGACAGCCAATGCCATTTGGACAGATAGTTGTTTCCCTCTTTTTAAAGAGTATATCGAATTGTGTAACCAATATTTTGATGCGGAGGCGGCAACATTGAATTTTGCTAATAAAGACAGTTCGCTTGCCGTTATGAACGGCTGGTGCAACCAGAAAACGCACGGAATGATACCGAAAATGCTAGGAGACCTTGACCCGCTGACTATAACCATATTAGCCAACGCATTGTATTTCAAGGCTGATTGGGAGAACCAATTTGAAGAATATGCAACACAAAAAGCCGACTTTACCAATGCTGACGGCGCAGTGTCACAGGTCGATATGATGCACCAGCAGGAGTATTTCAACTATGTCAGGACCGACATTTTTACAATGGCTGAGCTACCATACACTGGCACAACTTGTATGGATATTATTCTACCCGACAGCGGTATAAGTGTCAACCAATGCGTTGGACAGTTGAGTCAGTCGCGTTTCGATGCGGCATTGGGGAAAATGTCACGGAAAGGCTTAAACGTTCATTTGCCAAAATTCGATTTGGAGTTCAATCATAATTTGGTTAAGATTATGAATCAGTTAGGTGTGGTTGATGTGTTTAGCAAAACACTTGCCGATTTGAGCAAAATGGGCAATGGGCACACAGAAGCCTTTGTAAGCGATGCGTTCCAACTTTCGCACATAAGCGTTGATGAGAGCGGAACCGAAGCTGCAGCTGTGACGGTGGTTGTTTTCGAGATAACAGGTGTTGTTGGCCCTGTAGAGGTTCCTATAGAGTTCAATGTCAATCGCCCGTTTGCCTACATTATTCGTGACAAGCAGACTGGAGCTATCTTGTTTGTGGGGAAAGTGGAAAAATTGTAGTAGATAGTATTTTGACTTCAACAGCGAAGTTTTCCGGCCTTAAACTCAACCTTCTAAACAGCGAAGCGCTAAACTTCTTAACTTTTAATTGATATTTATTACTTTTGCGGCTCTAAAAACGAAAAATTATGGAAGAAAATCAGAACATGTTCAAGTTCGATGCGGTTGACTTGATTCTTTATTTCTGGAAACGCCGTTGGGCGATTATCATCGTTGGTTTTGCTACGGCAATCATCTCATCAATAGTATCGCTTTGTATGACGGAACGATACAAATCGGAGGTAATTTTGTTCCCAACAGCTGCCGGTTCGCTGTCGCAGGACTTGCTTTCGACATCATCGGTGGGTATGGTGAAGAGTGTGCTTCGCTTGGGCGAGGACGAGGAGCTCGACCAACTGATGCAGGTGCTGCAATCTGACGAGATTCGCCGCCGCATTGTCGAGAAATATGACCTGATGAACCACTACGAAATCAAGCCCGATTCGAAATATCCATACACTCAACTCTATCAGAAATACAGCAAAAACATTGTCATAAGACCTACTAAATTCCTGTCGGTCAGCATTTCGGTAATGGATACCGACCCGAAACTGGCTGCCGATATTGCCAACGAGATTTCGAATTTGGTGGACACCGTGCGAAACAATATGCTTCACACAAAAGCAATCTTGGCAATGCAACTTGTTGAGAAAGAATATAATGAGTTGCGCGAAGACATTGAGGAACAGGAACAGATTCTGAACGAGATGCGCAAAAAAGGTATCGTCGATTACGAGAAACAAGCCGAAGCTCTGTCGAATGCGTTGGGTGCTGCTCTGAGTAGCGGCAACAAAAGCGCGGCAAACGATATCCAGAAACGACTCGACGAGCTGGGAAAAGAGGGCGGCGCATTTGCAGGAATCAGCAGTCAGCTGAAACTTGACCGTGAGCGTCTGGCTGGCTTGAAGACCAAACTCACCGAGGCTCAATTGGATGCGCGTCAGAATCTGCCGCACAAATATATTGTCAATCCGGCTACCGTGTCGGAAAAGAAAGCATATCCGGTGCGCTGGATGATTGTCGTTACATCGACAATCACCACTGTTATCGCGCTGATGCTCTTTATGATAATCCGCGACGCAGTTGTCCGCCGCATCGACTACCTTAAAAAGAACTAAACCTTGCAATTTCAGCTCAAAAACGGCTGGTGGGTTTACGCTTGCACGGCGTTGTTTCTTGCACTCAATCTGTTCTGCATTTACAACGAATTCTACCTGTTGAGCGTACTGCCGATAGCGGTCATTCTGGTCGCCGGTGCTTTTCTGGCGCTCGACAAACTGCTGTTGGTCATAGCCTTTTTAGCGCCGCTTTCAGTTCCGCTGAGCGAGTTGGTTGAGGGACTGCCCATTGATATGTTCCTGCCAACCGAACCTCTGCTGGCGGGCATAATGCTGCTTTTCATCTTTAAGATTATCAGTGAGAAACGATTCGACAAACGCATACTCACGCATCCGGTCAGTATCACCATTTATATCTATCTGGCGTGGATGCTCATAACCTGCGTAATGAGCGAGGACCCGATTGTTTCGTTCAAGTTCCTTCTGTCGCGGCTATGGTTCATCATTCCGCTTTACTTCATTATGACGCAGGTTTTCAGGAAAGACGAAAATAATGCCAAAACATTTGTAATTCTCTATTCCATAGCACTTTGCATTGTGGTTATATATGCGCTTGTTCGCCACGCCAAATACGGCATTTTCGATGAGAAGATTGCCCACTGGTCGGCCAATCCGTTCTACAAAGACCATACGTCGTACGGTGCTCTGTTGGCGTTCTATATCCCGCCGGTCATTGCATTAGCGTTCAGTAAGTTAATCGACCCTCGCAAACGGGCAACCTTCCTGTTTATGGCCATTCTGCTGATTGTGGGCATCATTTTTTCATACACCCGCGCGGCCTGGTTGAGCCTTGTGGGCGCTTTCGGAATATGGTGCTGCCACAAGCTGCGTATTAAATTAACCACCATTGTAGCCATTATCGGCATTGCTACGATAGGCTTTTTCACTTTCGGCGATATGCTGATGCGCGACCTGAAAACCAACGACCAGGATTCATCGACCGATTTTGTCGAGCATCTGCAGTCGATGGCCAACATATCGACTGACGCATCAAATATGGAACGTATCAACCGTTGGAACTGCGCCGGGCGAATGTTTCTTGAAAGACCTGTTTTTGGTTGGGGCCCTGGAACTTATATGTTCTACTACGCGCCTTTCCAAATCTCATACGAAAAGACCATTATCAGTACCAACGAGGGCGATATGGGTAACGCTCACAGCGAGTACCTTGGTCCGCTTGCCGAGGAAGGTGTTCTAGGACCGCTCACTCTTTTGGCCGTGATGGTTGCCACCATAATAACTGGATTCCGTGCCATTCGCCGCACCCGCGCCAACCATCCGATGCTCTACACCATTGGTCTGGCGGCCATAGTAGGACTTTTTACCTACTATTTCCACGGCGTGCTGAACGATTTTCTCGATACCGATAAAGCCTCGGTTCCGTTTTGGGGCTTCACCGCATTGCTTGTCGCTATTGATGTTTATTATAGTGACGACAAGAAAGAGACGGAGAACGAAAAAGCTATAGAGAACTGATTCACATATAATTTCCGCAAATTGTAATTGTTCAAAAACAAAAACGCAGAAGCTTTTGTTGCAAGCATCTGCGTTTTATTTCTGAAGGGAAAGTCGTATTATTTAATCACAAAGAAAGCAGCGTCTTTATAATTTTCGAATTGCGGCTCGATAACGACCTTTCCGCTTTTGTCAATCAAGCCATATTTAGAATTCAAGACCACCCACGCATAGCCATTGTCATCGAAATTGAAGGTGATATCGTATATCGGCTCAACAACGAAATTGCCTGTTCCGTCAATAAAGCCGCTCTTGCCGTTCAGTGTCACTCTTGCCAGACCATTGTCAGCGAAGTTATCCTCCTTCTCATAAATTGGCTTGATAGCAAATTGTCCGGTTTTGTCGATGAAGCCTAACTTGTCGCCCTGGCTGGCGCGAGCCAATCCGTTTTTTGCGAAGCTGGCGACATATTCGAATTGCGGCTCAATCACGAACTTGCCGCTTTTGTCGATGAATCCCCATTTGCCGTTCATTTTGGCCGCTGCCAGATTGTTTTCGGCAAAGTTCCACACATCTTCGTATTGCGGATTTATTTTGAACTGCCCAGTCTGGTCGACAAATCCCCATTTGCCGTCCGTTTTCACAGCATAAATAACTTCGTTGTCGCTCTGTTGAGGAGTTGCGCAGCCAAACATAATTGTTGTTAATGCGAGGGCTGCTATTAGTGATTTGTGTCTCATAATTAATCGGTTTTTAATATTCCGAAGTCAAATATAATGATTTTTTAATCGCTGATTCGGAAAAGACCAAAAGCAATAGACGAAACGCAAACAGAAAAATCAATCCTTCATCAACCCACACTTCTTTGCCCTTGATGCCAATCCCCGTGATTCCGTGGTGGTCAAAATATCATCAACAATAGTTTTCAGTTCGGGTTTGAGCTCGGGGTAACGTGTGAGCCGTTGGGCGATGAGCGACATACAGTTTCCTTTCACGCCAATGGGCTCGTCGGGCTGCTCAAGCATTCTGAAACAAAAATCGATTATCGGGCCGTCAAACTCTGTAGGCAACTTGCATAGCATTAGTATTTTACAAGCCAAGCGGCGCATTCCTGTGTGTGTCATCTGCGGAAGCGTTTTCACCATTTCGGGCAGAAACGGCTGAAGTGATTGGTTGTCACGTTCGGCCACAATCGAAAGTGCCCACATTGCACGCGGACCAACTGGTACATCACCATTCAAAGCGGCTTCGGCAAGGTCGGCCAAATGACGGCTGTCGGCCATTGCCCACGCCACCACAAGGTCGGTGTTGGCACGCGATGCTTCGGCTTCCAATTGCTCTACAAGTTGCTGATTCATTGAGCGGGAATCCAACTTTTGAGTTTGTTGATTTCATCGGGCCAGAGACTCTCGTCGGGTGTTTCCAAAACGAGTGGAATGCCGTCGAAACGCGGGTCGGCCATAATCATCTTGAAGGTATTTTCGCCAAGGAATCCTGTGCCAATCGACTGATGGCGGTCGACGCGGCTGGCGTGGCCTTTCATTGTGTCGTTGAGATGCATTCCGCGAAGATATTGGAAGCCAATCACTTCGTCGAAACGGCGCCACGTGCGCTCAAAACCTTCGGCGGTTTTAATGTCGTAGCCGGCGGCGTAGGCGTGGCAAGTATCGATGCAGACACCAACGCGCGATTTATCGTCAACCTTGCTGATAATCTGCGCAATCTGCTCAAATGTAAAGCCGAGATTGGTGCCTTGCCCAGCCGTGTTCTCAATAACGGCTGTCACGCCCGATGTTTTTTCGAGCGCAATATTTATCGATTCCGAGATAAGTGCAAGACACTCATCTTCAGATATTTGTTTTAAGTGACTACCGGGATGGAAGTTGAGGCGGTCGAGTCCGAGCTGCGCGCATCGGTTCATCTCATCGATAAACGAATCGCGCGACTTCTGCAGACCCTCGGCATCGGGGTTGCCAAGATTGATGAGGTAGCTGTCGTGAGGCAGAATCTGCTTTGCAGTGTATCCGTATTTGGCGCAATTCGCCTTGAAAGCGTCGATGCTCGACTGCTCAAGCGGTTTAGCGAACCACTGCCGCTGATTTTTTGTGAATAATGCGAAAGCCGTCGCGCCTATCGCGCTGGCGTTCAGCGGCGCATTCTCGACACCGCCCTGCGTGCTCACGTGAGCCCCAATGTACTTTGTCATAATCTTCGATTTTGATGGCAAGATATAAATTACCCAAACGCAAGCAAACAGAAATGTTTTCTCAAAGTTTGACTGACAGAAAAAACGTATCTTTATGAAATATCAAAATAACACGAATGTGAAAAGTAAACTTATTGGTACATTGCTATTTATGTGTGTGTTAATCCCGGCTCACACCATAATGGCGCAAAATCAGGAATCACTAATAATTCAAAAAGCCGACGAATTGATGAATTTGCTGGCTCCGAAAGATTATGTTTGGTTTAAAGATAGCATTTCTGATATTTTCTTGGTTTTAAACAACCTTGAATTGCCGCCAAAACACAAATTAAACGTTGATTTACCAAAAAAGGAAGGATTGGGCGACGTCTCACATATATGGGTTGCAGACAACAATGGGAAAAGGGATGACAACTACTTAAAATATGTTAAACTCAAAAGCATAACTGAAGAAAGTTGTTGGGAATGGTTATTGTTTTACTATATGACGAATAATATGATGCCTTCTTTCTGGCACGGTGACGGTAGATATAATACTTATAAAATGTTTTATTCTGAAAAACAATGGGAAAAACAAGTTAACCGTTTAAAAGATTCTTTTATCCCAGATAGCTGTATGGCAGAATCTGAAAAAAATACCAACCTTTTATCTGAATCCAAGTACAACAAAATGAAAGAAACCAAAATAACGCCTGCTCAAATATTATTATGTGCGTCGAAAAATAAAGCAGAAGTGTCTTTCTATTCTTGGAATGATTGGAAAGGATTGATATACAATCAATACGAGTTGAAGATAAAAAAAGATAGTACAGTTAAAATAACCAATAGCACAAGCGAAACAATCATAAAATACTGGTGCGGAGTATTTTACTAATTATCCTTGCATTAAGAAATTTCACTATTGAGTTTATCTTTCATTATAAACTGTGTCGTTAGTGTTGTCTGTGCGAAAAAATACCACATCATTCTGTTGTTATTTTCCGCTATCTTCGCACCGTTATGAGCAAATCAATTGCAATAATGCGACATACGCTTACCGAGAGCGGCTGGCAGAAACCCGACCCAGACCGTTGCATTTTGCCTGAAGGCGAAGTGCAGACTGCTAATGTGGCGCAAAAGATGGCTGCCGCCGGAATTGTGCCCGATGCAGTTTGGGCAAGCCCGGCCTTGCGAGCGGCTCAAACGGCGGCGATTGTCGCTCAGCAGCTATGCCCCAATGTCGAGATAGAGACGGTCAGGCAACTCTACTACGATGATGAGTATCAGGTGGTCGACCTTATCGAGATTTGCCCCGACACGGTCAACTGCCTGCTTATTGTGGGACATAACCCGATGGTTTCTAGGCTTGTAAGCCGATTGTCGGGCAGTGGTGATTTTGGATGGTTTGCCACAACGGAAGTTGTCTGGCTCGAATTCGATACCGAATCGTGGGCCCAAATTGCAACTTCGCCTATTATCGGCAGAATAAAAATATCGCCATTAAGAAACTGATATACTGACTAATACATTTTAGATTAAAATTTTTTCGTCGTCGAGCTGCAACTTTTTCGCAAATCGGCATCAATAGGTAAAACGCGTTTAAAAATGGACTTTACAACTGACTTTTGGACAAAGGCTTACAACCGCAACATTAGCAAGCTGACAGGCGCGTGCTACCGATACGTGGCCGACAAGCAATTGGCCGAGGACCTTGCGCACGATGCCTTTATGTCCGCTATGGAAAAATCGGACTCGTTCCGCGGCACCGGCGAGTTCGACGCCTGGCTGCGGCGCATTGCGGTGAACACTGCCCTGCAGCATCTGCGAACTCAAGCCGCACAGCAACTTTACGAAAACATTTTAATCGACGACGAAATGGACAGCAACGACAACTTGAACATAATTGCGCAGGCCGATTTCTCGCAAGAGGAGCTGCTTGCCGCCGTCAACCAGCTGCCGGAGCACCACCGGCTGGTGTTCAATATGTACGTGATTGACGGATACTCGCACGCGCAGATAGCTGAGGAGTTGAATATCAGCGAGAACACATCGAAATCGCACCTGTTGCGGGCGCGCAAACGCCTTCAGGAGATTCTGACTGAGGAGGCACAGCACAAACGCCGCCGCCGTGCCTGGCTGCTGTTCTTCATTCCGCGCCGCGAGGGATTTATCGACAAGCTTTATCAACAGAGTTTCAGTAACTTCGGGGTTGCACCGGCTACAACGGCAGCATCGCACGCCATTAATTTTGGTGCGGCGGCGGGGCACGTTACAGTTGGCTCAACAGCCGCCGTTACAACTGGAATCGCCACCGCCACAGTGGCCGCTGGTGTGGGTGTTGGCGCCGTGCTGATGAACACCGATGAGGCGCCCGTTGTCGAGCCGAAGCCGATAGTGATAGCCACTGATAGTATTGCAAATCAACTTGATACAATTCCGGCCGACACGCTCAATCTGGCCGACACATTGGCTAACCTGCCGCCTGCGCCCGAGCCGGAAGCCGTAAGGGAAAAGCCGAAGGCGGATAAGAAAACGGTGGTGGTGAAGAAGAAAATAATCCGACACCGCCAGGTTGTGGTAACCGACACCGTGAGCGTATCAACAAACAACCCGTAACTTTATGAAACTGCTCAAAACAGCACTCATTGCCATATTATTTTGCCTGACGGGCATCGCCACCAAGGCGCAAGACACGGTTTACATCTACGAGGAAGTAATCGTGTATGATACTATATATGAGATAATTGAGAAACGCACCAACCCGTTCGACGGTGTCGAGACGATGCGCATTATTCAAATCGACACACTCACCAACACCACCAACCTGCTCATAATCGGCAACGGCCAAAGCACATCAATCCCTATCGACAAGGTGATTATCAGTGACGATGTTAAGAAAAATGACAGCACCAATAATATGCGTTTTCTTGACGTGATGTTTTTCGCCGCCAAAAATATGCTTATCGAGAAAAGCACAATTGATATGTTTTTTGGCATTGGCGCGTGGACCAGCGTCTGCACGCCGCTGTTTGTCGAGAATCATATGGCGTGGAATCCGGATGGCAGCGGCACGCTTAACTTCGGTGTGAATTACGAAACCAAATTCATCAGCCGTTTTACGTTGGGAACGGGTGCGCATATTCATTTTCTTTTTGAGAACGAAGGACTTAAAGGCAAATTCACTTGTGATTATCCCGATTGTGGCTATTGTGAAGATGACCCCGATATCAATTTTAACATAGGAAGAATCTACTTGAAAAAAGAGCATAAAGGCCAGGCCGCGGGCTTCGATATGCATTGGGACGAGAACGAGAGCACAGGTAGTTATAGCGATTCGGTGGGCATAAAGGAATCGATAACTAAATATGTGCTTTTTGCCGTGCCTGTGCGCGTGGGTTACCAAATTGGCAAATTCACACCTTATTTAGGAGTTGAGTATAACATTCGTATGGCTATGAGCGAGGACCTGAAAGACCTGCACTCGCTTGGCTTTATCACCGGTATGCGCTACGATGCCAGTAAACACTTTGCTGTGTCGAGCAATTTCTACACCGGACTGACCAAAGACATGTCGCACCGCGGTACTCTCTATAGCCGCTCCGATGGCACTGCCGTTCGCACCGATACCTACAATTGGCACTCGTTCCGGTTTGAAATCACAGGACATTTTAAGTTTTGAGAGAGGGTAGAGCGTAAAGTGTAAAAAGTAAAGCATCGCTGGAGCGGTGCTTTTTTTGTGGTCTTGCGGTACTTCTATATGTCTGATTTTTATGTTTTTGTCTTTTGCCTGAAATTTTTTTCCAAAAAAACTGCAACCTTTTTCAAAACTCGCATCATAGAGGTGTAATAACTACTAAAAACTCTTTAATTTTTGTGATATGAAAAAGATTTGTTTTCTGAGTGTAATGCTCATCGCAGCGCATGGCATCGCAACAGCGCAAACATCGTACAACCTTAACGCGGGTACTGGAATTTGGATTGTGAACAGCAACCCTAAAAGCTTTGATGGCCAAACCATTTGCGACCCTTGGTTTGCGCCAACATTATTTGTGGGCGCGTCAATGAACAAGGTTTTTGAATCGAACTTTGTGGCAAGTATCGGGGCAGACTTTCACTTTCTGTTCAGCAATGGTGCCTATAAAATGAATTTCGACTGCAAATGGGATGGCGCCAATACCTCTACAAATTATTGGTGGGACGATAGATGTGATGAATGTTTGGGGGATGCGGAAAATGCAGCTCATTATTACATAATAGCATTGCCAATACGAATCGGCTACCAGATTGGAAAATTCACACCAAATGTGGGTTTTGAGTATGGTCTTCGACTGAACGACAACGATGCTGACATCAAAAGAAATACGATGAACGTTATGGCGGGATTGGAATACAGATTGTCACCAAAACTCGCCTTGACACTTAACTATGCGAGCAATCTGGTTAGCGATATGAACCACACCGCAAAAAAAGTGAAAGAGACTTGCATTGAAACAGAAGATGGATGGGAAAGAAAACTTGAAACCCAGGCCGAGAAAAAAGTTAAATGGCACTCGCAAAGGGTTGAATTGGGTGTAAGTTATCGGTTGGGAAAAACGGAATAATAATTTTTTTCAAAAAAACTGCAACCTTTTTGCAACTTCCGCATCATAATGGTGTAATAACTCAAAAACTTACAATATGAAAAAGATTTGTTTTCTGGGCGTTATGCTCATCGTAGCGCACAACTTTGCGAATGCGCAATTATCTGTAAACCTGAATGCTGGCACTGGACTTTGGACTGCCACTTGCGACAAGACCTCGCTTAGAGACAATCAGGTTATTTCTCCTAGCTATACACCAACGGCTTACGCTGGTTTGTCATTGGGCAACACTTTCAAATCGGGCGTGGTGCTGAGTTTGGGGGCGGATTTTCACTTCTTGTCGGCTAATGGCAGTTACAAGACATTGGTATCATCTGACGATTATCTTGAAAAGAACAGGTATATGGTGGTTGAGTGGCGCGACAGCGACGGCAATAACTACGGGCACTCTTATGGCGACTCGGAAGCGGCGGCGAATTATTTGCTGATAGCTGTTCCGTTGCGCATTGGCTACCAGATTGGCAAGTTTACGCCTAATATCGGAATGGAATATAATTATCGTATCAGCACCGACGATAATGTGAGCAACATGAACACCTTTGGGGTGACAGCTGGGCTGCAATATAAGCTGACAGAGCGTTTGGCGCTGACATGCAACTATTACTACGGGCTTTCAACTGATGTTAGAGCGCAAGGCGGCTACAAAGTTTACGACACCAGCAACGATGCCGATTGGAAACTTGTCTTTGGCAGTTCGGAGACCTATGCATGGCGCACTCATCGGCTCGATGTAGGCATAAGCTATCGTTTGGGTAAATCGGAATAAAATTTTTTCAAAAAAACTGCAACCTTTTTGCAACTCCCGCATCATATAGACGAAACATTAAAAAATAACTTAAATATGAAAAAGATTGGATTTCTGGGCATCATGCTCATCGCTTTGCAAAACTTTTCTGTTGCACAGACATCGTTTGATGTCAATATTGGTGGCGGCGTTTGGACAGCCGCTTGTGAGCCGTTTATTGTCGAAGACCACCTTGTTTGGAACCCTGGCGCGGGCGCGACTCATCATCTTGGATTGGGTATGAAAAGCGTTTTGAACGGCCACCTTACGCTAGGATTGGGCGTCAGAGGACACTATATGGGCCAGAACCGCGGCTACCGTACTTCGTTAAAGTGCAAATACCCCGATTGTGATGCTTGCGACGAAAACGACGGACGCGGAGTATTCATCAACTGGAGTGGTCAGGACAGCGTAGGCCGCAGCATCGGCCGCGACGAGGCAACAACCGACTACGCTATGATTTCGGTGCCGTTGAAAATAGGCTACCAGATTGGCAAGTTCAACCCCAACATCGGTGTTGAGTATAACTACCGCATGGGAATCGAAAAGAACGTGGGTGAGTTGCAGTCGATAGGCATCACCACCGGTCTGCGCTTCGACCTGAACGACAACTTCGCCTTCTCAACCGATTTCTACAGCGGTGTCACCAAAGACATGACTCACAAAGGCACAGTTTATAGCGGACAGCGCGGCGCCGACGATGTTGAGGAACTCGAAACTTACGATTTCAAATGGCGCAGCTACCGCATTGAGTTCACCGTTCACTACAAGTTTGGTGGAGGAAGTGCAAATTAATCTAAAGACGGAACGCACGAATTTTAATTCACTCACAGGTTTGAAAACAAAAAAAGCGACTCGCAAGAGCCGCTTTTTTTATGTCGATATACGCCTGTTTTAGAACGAGAATTGCAGACGGGTTTGAACCATGCTGTAGTTTTCGCCGTCTTTCACCGCTGCGTAAATAGCGTTGACCTTAACGTTCAGATTCTTGTTGAAGAAATAGTTGCAGCCAATAGTGAAATCGGTTTGTTTTCCGGCTTTCACATGGTCAGCGTCAAGATTAAGGTGGCTCACACGTGCCAGAACCTCAAGGCTCTTTGGCGATGCGTTGGCTGCCAGACCGGTCTTTTTGTTATAGTTCTGTTGGTCGCCTTTAATCAAGTAGCTGGCCTGAGCATAAAATCCGTCGAGATAAGCGTTGTTGCCTGCAGTGTCCATTTTTTGCAGCGAAGTTGCCATATAGTGTCCCTCAACATAGAGTTTTCCGCTGATGAAGATTGCTTCAGCCTCCATACGCAAATAGTTGTCGGGGTTGAAAGATGCAGTTCCGATGAGTTTGTTGGTAACAACTGTTGTCGGAATAGAACCAGTAAACGACACAGCGTTAGGCGATTGCACAAGCATTGGTGCAACACCGATGTGCAGGATTGTAGTTTCGTCGATGATTGGACGGAAGATAGCCTTAGCCGCAAGTGACCAACCCTTGTCGATGTTTTTGCCGTTGTCAACATTGCCGTCGCTGAACAAACCGGCTGTCAAGTTGAAGGCATCGGAAGTGTAGGCATACGACAAGCCGATTTTACGTGCCGGGCAGAATGCAAGGTCAACCGAAGCGTCCTCAACAAACTTGTACGACAAACCCAGCGGTTTGGCTCCGTAAGGTTGGAAGTGGTTGCCCACGGTAAGTGAGCTGTTGTCGTTCAGCTTGTAGCCAATCCACAAGTCGCGGAACGAGATAGCCTTTGAAGCGTAGCAAATTTCGATTTTTGCCGACCATTTCTCGTCGAAGTTACCAAGAACGCCCAAGCGGGTGTCGTTCATAGCAACGCCGTTGTGCTCCTTCAAATTGGTGTCGGACGAAGCGATGTAGGTGCCGGCATCGAAGTTTGTACGGCCCATAAAACGGACGCTCATGTCGCCAGCTTCGGTTTTAACTTTGATTTGGGCAAACGAACCAGTAGAAACAGCGAGCGCGATTGCCGAAAGAATAATTGCTTTAAATTTCATAATCAATATTTTAACGATTAAACTTGCTTTTCAAAAAAACGGTGCAAATATCGGTAAAAGGATGTAACGTGCAAGTGAAAACAAGAGTTTAAAATTGAGATGTTTAGCGATTTTAACAGGGTTAAACGCTTCGTCGTTTAATCAGGCATAAAATCCTTCGCTCCACACTCTTATTGTTGCACAATTACTTAATTCTCAATCCAATAAGCAGTATATCATCCACCTGTGCGCTCATCTTGCCGATTCTCGAAGGTGGTTTGCGCCAGTCATCTATTGTTTTGGCAATCAGCAGTTTTTGTTGGCTGAATGGTTTCTGGCTCACGTCAACAAGCATATCTTTCAGGCGGCGGATAGTGAATTTCCGCATATCGGGGCCGCCGCTGAATTGGTCGGAAATGCCGTCGGAATACATGTAAAGTGCATCGCCCGACTGCAAATCGATGATGTTGTTGGTAAAGTGCGGCGACTCGTTGATATACACGCCGCAAGGCATCTTGTCGGCCTTGTATTCAATAATTTCGTTGTTGCGGACAATTATCAGCGGACGGAAGGCTCCGGCATACTGCATCTGCGTTGATTTGGTGTTGAAAATGCAGAAAGCCAGGTCGATACCGTCGGCGGCCTCACCGGCACGGCCTGTCTGCCGCAACGCCTCTTTCAGCTTTTGGCGCAGATTGTCGAGCACTCGGGCGGCAGTGAGTTTCGCAACATTTTCGTGCATCACAATATCGTTAAGCAGCGTTATGCCGAGCATGCTCATAAACGCACCCGGAACGCCGTGCCCAGTGCAGTCGGCCACAGCTAAAAACTTGTAATTGCCCACCTGTACGGCCCAGTAAAAATCGCCCGACACAATGTTGAGTGGTCTCCAGAACACCAGACACTCGCCAAAAAAGCCGTTCATCATGTCTTGCGACGGCACAGCGGCTTCCTGTATCTTCTTGGCGTATAATATGCTATCGGTAATTTGACGGTTGGTGTTGCTTACCAGTTTGTTTTGGCTCGACAGGTAGTTCCGTTGGCCTTCAATTTCGTTGCGCTGCTTTTCAATCTCTTCGTTTTTCTGGCTTAGCAGTTCGTTCTGCTTTATTATTTCAGACTGTTGCTTTTCAAGTTTAAGGTTTTGCTCGTTAAGCAGAAGGTTGTTTTTCTTGCGCCGTCTGTTGCTTCGATAGATGACAATGAAACTGACAATGAGAGCGGCAAGCACCGATAGCACAATGGCCAGCATCATACGGAAACGTGCGCTTTCGGCGGCAAAGGTCAGTTCCTTTTCCAGTTCCGATTGCTCGCGCTGGCGCATCTCCTCGTCATATTCGGTCTGTATTTTTGTCTGCGTTGAGTTGACAAGATAGCCGTCGCTGTTTTTACGCAGGTTGGCCTCATTTATTTTTTTCAGATAGTCGCAGGCTTGTTTGTAGTTGCCGGTGGTCTCGTAATACTCGACAAAAGCGGCGTTCAGCTCGTCAATCATTGAGATGTTGTTCTCGTAGTCGTCTTCTATTTCGGACATCAGTTTGTGCAGCATCTGGTTCGATGTCACAAAATCGCCTGAGGCCAGAGTGTGTCGTGCTTTACGCAGGTCGATGCGGCTAGTGTATCGGGTTATTCCTGTCGCTTTCGATATCCGGCGGGCATGGCTGATGTAGATAAGGCAGCTGTCGAGGGCAGAGCGTGCGGCGCGGCCCGTTGTCATTTTGGCTTGTTGAAGATAGGCGTCGGCCAGAGCGCAGCTTACATTCAGCATGTGCGTACCGGCGTTGTTGCCGCTTACTACTGATTTCAAAAGGTCAGCTTTTGCGCGGTTGAGTTGTGTTAGGCTGCCTCGCTCGTCGATGCACTGAATCAGCTGCCCGTAGCCCAGACAAAACATGTCGAGCGTTATTCCAGACTCGAAGTCAGACTGTTGGTCGATGTCGAGCGAGCGGCTGAAATATTCGTAGGCGCGGTCGTACACCTTGTAGTTTAGGCACAAAAGTCCCATGTAGCGGTAGATGCCGGCCTCCGACGCTTTGTCGCCCATAGCTTTGTATAGTTCGAGGCTGCGGTTGTAGAGTCCGTCAGCGTTGCCGCTGGCTCCGCGCAGTGCCGATACAAGGCCGAGCAGTTTGTAGCAGCTGGCTTGACGGGCGCTGTCGTTCAGCAGGTTGAACACATCTAGAGAATATTTCGCAAGCTCGCCGGCTTTCTCTAGATTGTTTTTCAGACTATAGCATTGAGCCAAAGCTAGTTGTGCCTTGGCGCGTGCGGCCAGTTGCTCGGTCTGTATGGCTAGGTCGAGCGCGAGCGATGCGTATTTTATTGTCGAATCGATGTTGGTTTGAATAGATGCGAGCGAATCGAGCCGTTGCAGTTCGATGTCGTTATTTGTTTGTGCTTGAGCTATAAAGCAGCTTACAAGTGCTAAAATGACTGTTATTATTCTCTTCATAGAATGTGTTGCAAAATCGGCTGCAAAGGTCGGTTATTTTTCGTTTTTGTCAACAGTGTTTGTTTTTTGTGGATATGTTTTTTTAGTGAAAAAGAATTTTAATCGGCAAGTCGAATATTAACTGTACACTATACACTTTTATACTAACACTCAATTCCCAACACCAATCCCCGAAAAATCATATTTTTGCCCCGCAAAAAATGGCACATTGGAACCAACACAATTAATATCGGTATGGGAAAATCACCGGGGCGTCAAATCGCTGGTGCAGGCTCTTGCGGGTAAGCCGGCGGTGGTGTCGCTCAAGGGGCTGAAAGGCTCGTCGGTGGCGATGGTGCTGGGTGCGGCTTTCAGACTGCAGCGGCGGCCGTTTGTGGTGGTTGAGGGCGATATGGAGTCGGCCGCATACCTTTACAACGACCTGCAGACCGTGCTGGGCAAGGCCGACGTGGAGTATATGCCGTCGTCGTATCAGCGGTCGATGGACCACGAACGCACCGACAGTAGCAACATCCTTCTGCGCACCGACGTGCTGGGCAAGGTGGCGTCGGCGCACGAGCCGATGATTGTGGTCACCTATCCCGAGGCCGTTATGGAGAAGGTCATCTCGCCCGACCGCTTGGCCACCAACACTTTTGTGGTAAGGAAAGGCGACACTCTCTCACACGATTTTCTGGTCGATTTGCTCAACGAGTACGGTTTCGAGCGCGTCGATTTCGTCTATGAGCCTGGCCAATACTCGGTTCGCGGCAGCATAATCGACATTTTTTCGTTCGCTGACGAGATGCCTTTCCGACTCGATTTTTTTGGCGACGAGATTGACAGCATCCGCACCTTCGACATTGAAAGTCAATTGACTAAAGACACGCCCGACCGCGTGACAATCATCCCGAACATTCACGACCGCATCGATGACGATGTACGCATTCCGATAACCGATTTCTTCGACGATTCGACTGTCTATTTCTTTAACAATCTGTCGGTTACCATCGAACGGATAAACACCGTCTACTCGAACACCGCCGAGCGTGCCGACGCCGATGCCATCGCGCAAATGGCGCTCAACGGCGACCAACTATATAAATTGGTGTCGATGCGCAGCCACGGCGAGTGGGGCGGCAAAATGCTCGACAAGCGCGGCGTGCCCATCAAGTTCGACACCACGGCGCAGCCCGTCTTCCACAAGAATTTCGACCTTCTGCAAAAATCGCTCGCCGACTACACCGAGCAAGGTTACCGCATCTTCATTCTGTCTTATAATCAGGCACAAAACGACCGTTTGGCATCGATTTTCAAGGACCGTGGAATAAAATCGGCATTCACACCGGTGCTGAAAACTGTGAACGAGGGTTTTGTCGATAACGAACTGAAAATCTGTTATTTCACTGACCATCAAATTTTCGAGCGCTTCCACAAATACAATGTCAAAACTGGGTTCAACAAGCGCGAGTCGATAACGTTGGCCGAGCTCAACAACCTGCACATCGGCGACTATGTGGTTCACATCGACCACGGAATAGGACGTTTTGGCGGATTGCAGAAAATCAATATCAACGGCAAGTATCAGGAGTCTATCAAACTGATTTACAAGGACAACGATGTGCTTTTTGTGAGCATTCACTCGCTTCACCGCATATCGAAATACAAAGGCAAGGAGGCCGAAGTGCCCACAATCCACAAGCTGGGCTCGGGCGCTTGGCAGAGGCTCAAGGCATCGACCAAGAGCAAGGTGAAGGACATCGCCAAAGACCTTATCAAACTATACGCGCAACGCAAGGCGCAGAAAGGATTCGCCTTCTCGCCCGACACGTTTATGAACCAACAGCTCGAGGCGTCGTTTATGTACGAGGACACGCCCGACCAAATGAAAGCCACGCAGGCTGTGAAGGCCGATATGGAAAGTCAGATGCCGATGGACCGCCTGGTATGCGGCGATGTGGGCTTCGGCAAGACCGAGATTGCCATCCGCGCCGCGTTCAAAGCTGTGGCTGATAATAAGCAAGTTGCAGTGCTTGTGCCAACCACCATATTGGCTATGCAGCACTATAAGACATTCAAGTCGCGGTTGGCCGATATGCCTTGCACCGTCGATTATTTGAGCCGTCTGCGCACCGCTAAAGAACAGAAAGACATTCTGGCTCGGCTTGCAAGCGGCGAGTTGAATATTGTCATCGGCACGCATAAGCTGATTGGCAAGAATGTGAAATTCAACGATTTGGGATTGCTGATTGTGGACGAGGAACAAAAATTCGGCGTAAGCGTGAAAGACCGGCTTAAACAGTTGAAGGTCAATGTCGATACGTTGACGCTGACCGCTACGCCAATTCCGCGCACGCTACAATTCTCGCTTATGGGTGCCCGCGACCTGTCGGTCATCAGCACGCCGCCGCCCAACCGCCAACCCGTGTTCACCGAGGTTCACACCTACGACGAGGGCATCCTGAAAGAGGCCGTCAGCTACGAACTCAACCGCGGCGGACAGGTTTTCTTTGTCAATCATCGCATTGAGCAGCTGCCAGACATTGCCGGAACAATACAACGGCTGGCGCCGCAGGCGCGTGTTATCACGGCTCACGGCCAAATGGATGGTCAGACTCTGGAGCAGATTATGCTCGATTTTATGGAGGGGAAATACGATGTGCTGGTTTCGACAACAATTGTTGAGTCAGGTCTCGATATTCCGAACGCTAACACCATCATTATCAACAACGGACAGCACTACGGATTGAGTGATATGCATCAGTTGCGCGGACGCGTCGGGCGCTCGAACAAAAAGGCGTTTTGCTACATTTTTGCACCACCGCCCGAGACTCTCACCGACGAGGCCCGCCGCCGCTTGAAGGCTATCGAGGATTTCAGCGAGCTTGGAAGCGGACTCAATCTGTCGCTGCAGGATTTGGACATTCGCGGTGCCGGCAATTTGCTGGGCGCCGAGCAGAGCGGATTCATCGGCGATTTGGGCTACGAAACCTATCAGAAGATTCTCGATGAGGCACTTATCGAGTTGAAAGAAAATGAATTGCAAGAGGAGATGAAGGATATGGCCGCTGCCGGTCAAACCGACACCAAAACTGTCGATGAACGTTTCGACCAAATCCGTTTTGTTGCAGATTGTCACGTCGATACCGATATGGAGTTGCTCATCCCTGACAGCTACGTGGAGAACATCTCGGAGCGAATCAATCTCTACCGTCGCATCGACTCGCTGCAGGACGAAGCCGCCATTGCAGCCTTCATCGGCGAGCTTACCGACCGTTTCGGCCCTGTGCCGCAGTCGATTATGGAATTGCTTCAGGTTGTCCGTCTGCGGTGGATTGCCATTGGTCTCGGAATGGAGAAGATATTACTGAAAAACAGTAAGATGACGATACTTTTTGTTGCCGACAAACAATCGGTTTTCTATCAGTCGCCACAGTTCTACACCATTCTGCACAACGTTCAGCGCTACCGCAACACCTGTCAGATGCAAGAGAAGAACGATAAACTCTCGCTCGTGTTCGACAATGTGCGGACGGTTGAAAAAGCGCTTCAACTTTTGCAAAAGTTGGGAGAGAAGGAGGGAGCAGCGAATTAAAAAAAAATATCTGCCGCACTGTAACATATTAAAATCGTATCCGTCTTTAAGTCGGATTTTGAACTAAAAAATATTTGCACTATGGAAACACAGAAGAAACAAAACGGCCGCGGATTGGGCATAGCATCAATGGTTTGTGGAATAATCTCGGTCTTGTTTGGAATGATACCATGCATTGGAATGTCAGTTTTGCCTTTGGCAGTTGTGGCGTTAGTCTTGGGCTGCATATCGTGCAAACAGGCAATTGACGGCGGAGCCCCACTTGGAATGGCCATAACGGGTATCGTAACATCGTCTTTTGCATTGATTTTCACCATCGCGTGGATGATTGCGATATTTAAATTCGACGCCCGCAAAAATAACCTTATCGACAATATTAAGAACAACTTAGAGTGGCGTATCGAGACTGACGAAGAGATATTTGAAGCTACCGACAGCACTATGGTCCGTTTGGGTGCGATTCTCGACAGTATGAACAATCCCGCCAGCGTGCATTTCGATATGAACGCTAACGATACGGTTGTCAAGATGTCGATAACTGACGAGAATGGAAAAAAGGTGAATATGGATATCGCCACACGAAAGAAGAAGTGATGCGTGGCATTTGGCGCGAACCATATATTATTTGTAATCTGATATTTGCCGGAGTTTTGGCAGCAGTGCTGGCCTACTTCGGCATTTTTTCGTCTGATGAAGCCTATCCTGTCCACGCTATTATGCCCGGCAATCTGACCAGCACAGGCCTTCAGCGTGCCCTGTCGGAACTGATGCGCGGAAATTTGACAGAAGCCCTGCAGTTTAACAGCTATTCAGTTGGAATCTTTGCGTTTTTTGTTATGCAACTAATTATGCGCCTTGTATTTAGCGTAATTTTTGTTTTTTGTGCCGATAAGCGACGCCAGTTGATTCTGACTGACGCCATAATCTCAACTTTGTTATTTTTGTGCGCCTTTGCGCCAATGGCAATTAGGCAAATGTTGATTAATTGAATAACTGATTAATTGAAGGAAAGATAAGTTCAGTTTACGGTTGTTTTCTGTTAATCTATCAGTCAGTAAATCAATATATAAATCAGTTAATCAGTCAATCTGTAAATCAATAATTGAACGATGCGTAAACTCACAAACGATGAACTGAATCGTCTGACGGTGGACGAGTACCGCAAGGCCGCAAAAATGCCGGTAGCCATTGTGCTCGACAATGTGCGCAGCGCTAACAATGTGGGTTCGGTGTTTCGCACGGCCGACTGCCTTGGCGCCGAACGACTCTGCCTGTGCGGCATCACGGCCACACCGCCCAACAAAGACATCAACAAAACAGCGTTAGGTGCAACAGAATCGGTTGATTGGAAGCATTTTGCAACAACTCTCGATGCCGTTGCCGAACTTCGCGCCGATGGCTATACAATTCTATCTGTTGAGCAGGCCGAGGGCAGCATTGCTCTGCAGGACTTTGTGCCGGCAACTGGTAGTAAATACGCGCTCATCTTCGGTCACGAGGTGAATGGCGTTGCGCAGGAAGTTGTCGATGCCAGCGACGGCTGCATTGAGATTCCGCAAGTGGGCACCAAACACTCGTTCAACATTTCGGTGAGCGCCGGAATTGTTATTTGGGAAGTGTTCAGAAAATTCAAGTTAGATAAGGATTAATTTCATAGGAACTTTGTCTTATGCCTTATCAACTTATGCCTTTATAATTGCCTTTTAATCTTTCGCTGCGATAACTATCTTTGCCGCTATGTTAAAAATCATTGGAAGGATTGCGGTTTTGCTGATTTTGTTCGCGCTGCCAGCGATGGCTCAGGCGCAGACGGCCGACAGTTTGTTCGTCAGCGGCATAACCGACGGCACGGGACGCGACACACTCATCAACACTTTGGGAGTGGTGAGCGATTCAACTTTGCGCGACTCGCTGGCTCTTGCCGACACGGTTAGCATCGACAGCGTTCCACCCAAACCCGTCCGCGACACATCAAGATATTGTCTTTATCGCAAGGTGTTTATTGATAAAGACTCGCTGAGGATTCATAAATGGCGCTATAATCCAAACACTTACGATTTCGATATGAGTACCTACGACTCATCGTTGTATATGCTCAATCTGCACAGGCCAGCAAACTATGAGGGGCGCGTTACATCGTATCTGCATCAGCTTGGAACGGCAGTCAACAGTCATGAGTTTTTTGCGCCCAATGAGCCTACGCGGTTCTTGTTCTTGCAGTCGTTTACTCCGTATATGCATCAGGCTGAGACTGAGGAGTTTTATAATGTTAAAAAGCCATTCACACTATTTGGTTACGACGGTGGAATGAAAGATGAACAGATTGTTCACTTGCTTCATACTCAAAATGTTACACGCGGTTTGAATCTATTTTTCAAATATGATTCGTATGGCGGTGACGGCGAGTTTGTTGAGCAGAAAACAAAAAACAATGCAGGAAGTCTTGGCGCGTCGTTCATTCAGGGGCGGCTGGCCACGCATGCCGCATGGACATTTACTCGCATCAATGTTGAGGAAAACGGCGGTGTTACCGATGACTATTTCATAACCGATAGTGTAATGAATCCCAAGGAGATAGCCGTTCGCCTGACAGATGCAAAGACGTATATCAAAGACCGTCAGTGGTTTATCGACCAAAAGGTTGGTTTTGTGCGGGCTAAGGAGTCTGACACAGTTGACACCGGCGGCTATTGGTTCAGTCTGCAATATACTTTCAAACGTCAGTTCAGCCGCAAATATTATGTTGATGCTAATAAGAAGTATTTCAATGCGATAACCAAAGATTCGCTACCAGTATACGAGCACAATTATTCGGGGCGGGCGACTTACGACTCTTGCTCTTATTCCGACCAGATTCATCAGTTGAGGTTGAATTTGGAAGAGATAAAAAATCCGTATGCGCCGTTCGGGCTTTACGGTGCTTTGGGTTTGCACAAGGCGCGTTACTATTATTTTAACGTCGATACGCTTTTTGCAAACACGCGCTCGACAACCAAGACAAGCGGCTACATTGAGGCGGGATTGTATCGCACACGTTCCGGATTGCTTACATTCTCTGGTAGTTATCGGCAGTATTATGCAGGATACAAAATGGGCGATTTTACGTTGAAAGGCGAGGTTACACAGCGTTTCTCGAAAGGGGAGAAGCCTGTTTCGGTGTCGGCCAATGTTCTTTTTGAACAGAGTAAACCTGATTGCTTTATAACTGATTATCAGTCGAATCATTTCAAATGGCAGAAAGATTTCAGCAAACGTCCGATTACAGCCAAAATAAATGCACAACTTGACATTCCCAGCTTTCGTACCACTGTGGCTGGCAATTATGCATTGTTATCCAACTATATCTATCTGAATACCAGTTGCAATCCGGAGCAGGCTAATTCAGCCGTTTCGGTGGCCGACATACAGCTGCGAAACCATTTGTCGGGAGCTGGATTCAACCTTGTGAGTCGCATCAACTATCAGACAACAAGTGACAGCCGCATATTGCCGCTTGCCACCCTGACGGCATACGAGGCGCTGTATTACGAGCGTGAGCTGCATTTTGAGGCAACCAATGGCCGCTTGTTTTTCCAACTTGGCCTCGACATGAGTTTCTGGACCAAATACAATGCCCCGGCTTATTGTCCGGCAACCGCGCTTTTCCATAATCAGGACGATGTTGAAATAGGCAATTATCCTTTTGTGGGGGCGTTCTTGAATGTCCGCATCAAACAAGTGAGGTTTTTCATCTGCGGACATCACATCAATTACGATTTATTTGGCGACCGCGAGTTCTTCCTTGCCCCACATTATCCGACCTCGAAAGTCTCGTTCAGTTACGGTATCCGTTGGCCGTTCTATGATTGAAAAAATACGCCAATCTTGGTTTGATATCATCAACTTTTTGATTGATAGCTGTTTGTGCGGTGTGTAACTCTTTGAAAAAAATATCCATTTTCATTATTAATAGGTGAAAATAGTTGTGATACTTTTATAATTTTACGTGTTTTTTGATAAATAATGGATTTCTAAACGAATCGCAGAATGAGGAGATTAATATCATTATTGACAATATGTTTGGCATTGGGAGCGAATGCCCAAATCAACAAATATGGTAATCCTTTTGTAACATGTTATCCACCTGAGGTTTATAATGCCGAAGACCAGAACTGGGCTGTTGTGCAAGACAACCGCGGTTTTATTTATGTGGCTAATTACCAAGCGGTTTTGGAATACGATGGAACCACTTGGCGTTCGATAGAAATACCAAACACATCATACGTCTATTCACTTGCCTTAGGCGAAGATGGTGTTCTTTATGTTGGTGCAACTAATCAGTTCGGATACATCGCTCCCGATTCGATTGGTAATTTGACCTACAACTCGCTTTCAGAACAAGTTCCCGACAGTGTTATTTTTACAGCGATACAAGATGTTTATTGTCATAAAGGCAAAGTTTATTTTAGCTCGTATGAGTACGATTTTGTTTATTCCGACGGACAACTTGAGGGCGTATACCAGAAATCAGATTTAAGCACACGTTCATTCTTAATGAATGACACTCTGTATTGCGGAAGTCTGGTAGGAGGTTTAACAAATGTGTTTACAGGTTCGCAGGTGCTTGATGAAGACAAACAACCTGCTGGACTTATACGAACCCACCAGTTAAACGATAATGAATACATCTTATTCGGAAATGGTGTTGCGTACATTTATAATATCAAGACAAAAGACCATAAAAAGTTCAAATCACAATCCTTTAAAGATTCATCACCATACACATTATATTCAGTTACAAAAACACCACGAGGGTATGTGTTGTCATTCATATCGTCAAACGATTTTACTTTTGTACTTACTGATACACTGTTGAATTTCACATCGGCGCTGAATCCGACAAACGGGCTTATCGATAATATCGGTATAAACTCGTATGTTTCAAGCACGGGAATGATGTGGGGAACGTTGAATTTAGGTGTGGTCAAGGCTGAGATAGGCAGTCCGATACGAGTTTCGAATGAGGCTAACGGATTAAGCGCCACTATCACCGATGTTATTGAGCATAATGGGGTTTTGTACGTTTCCACTTATAATGGGGTTTTTTATAAAATGCGTAACCAAGAAGATTTCATGGTGTTTAATCCTGTCGATGGGATTGAAACGAGTGCGTTTGCATTAATGGAATTCAAAATTAAGGGGACAAACCGTTCGAAATTGTTATGTGCCACACAGAGTGGTTTGTATGAGATAAAAGGAATTAAAGCTGAAAAAGTGAAAATGAGTGACAACAAACTTGATTTGGGTAGCGTATCATATTTTACACAATCACGAGTCGACCCAGATATATTGTATTTAGCAACAAGTTTTGGTTTGTCTATATATAAGTATTCAGATAAGGGTTGGACAGAAGAGAAACCCGCTCGCTTTAAACAAGTAACTGGCGCACTATCGTATATGAGCGAGGATGCACAAGGCAATTTATGGACTAATCCTGAGCAGCAAGGAATTATGATGTTTCCTTACGGACAGGATACAGTTTACACCTACGATGAGGAGGACGGAATAAACACTGAGCAGGTGAATATTAAATTTATGCGCGGTCACTTGTTCTTCTGCACCGCTGATGGAATTATGGAGTTCTGCGACTCGACACAAAGTTTTGTCCGTTCAACCTATTTCGGAGAGTTTACAGCTGATACCACCAAGGGTGTTTACCGCATACAGGAGTATGGCGACGGTTTTGTGATGAGCTGCCGTCGTAGAAGTCACAACTGGGTAGAGATAGCCCAAGCCGATGGTACGGGAGGTTATAAGGTATTCGACGCACCGTTCAAGCGTCTGCCTAACAAATGGGCCGATGCTGTCTATGTCGATTCTGAAGGTTCTATCTGGATTGGAGCATCAAACAACCTGTATTGTTATCACACAGAGAAACCGTATGCCTGCGAGAGGCCAACAAGCAGCACATCACCGTTTAATGTTCATGTCCGCAGTGTTATCGCTAATGGTAGCGAATTGATTTTCAACGGTGCTTTTGCCGACGAGGAAGGCAAATTATCGTTGGTGCAGAATCTGAAACAAGAAATTGTGCTGCCATACAGCCAGCGTAACCTTGACATAACATACAGCGCCACATTCTATGAGGAGCCAGAGCGTACCGAATATTCTACAATGCTGAAGGGCGCGGAAAAAGTATGGTCGAAATGGTCGAACCGTACCGAGGTTACTCGCAACAACCTTAGCGAAGGCCTTTACACCTTCATGGTTAAGGCACGGAATATTTACGGTGTTGAGAGCAATGTGGCAGAGTACACTTTCCGTATCAAACCGCCATTCTATCGCACCATTGTGGCATATATATTATATGTGATAATATTGGTAGCTCTGGTTTACGGAATTGTTAAGTGGAACACCCGCCGACTCATTGAGGAGAAGAAACGACTGGAACAGAAGATTGCTGAGGCAACCGAGGAAATTCGCGGACAGAACGTTCAGCTCGAGCAACAGAAAGATGAGATAGAGAAGCAGAAAGATGAGATTCAGTCGAGTATCAACTATGCGCGCCGCATTCAACGTGCACTGCTTACTCCTGATGCTACTATCGACCGCATTTTCCCCGACCACTTCCTACTCTACAAGCCGCGTAATGTGGTGAGTGGCGACTACTATTGGTTTGGTCAGTTTGGCGATTATAAGGTGAGCATTGTGGCCGACTGTACGGGTCACGGTGTGCCTGGTGGATTTATGAGCATGCTTGGTATGACAAACCTCAATTACATTGTCGGGCCGGAGCTCAGTCCTGATATGATATTGAATAAATTGCGCGAGGCTATTATAACAAGTCTGCGTCAGCGTACCGATGAGGATAACCCGGACGGAGAGAAGAAAGACCGTAGTCAGGACGGTATGGACGTGGCGATGTATGTGCTCAACGAGACAACAATGACATTGTCGTTTGCCGGAGCCAACAACCCGCTTGTCCTTATCCGCGATGGTGAGGCTCAGGTGATAAAGGCAAGCAAGATGCCTGTTGGTATTTATGCAAAACTTGACCCGTTTGAGCGCGTCGATTTGGAAGTTAAGAAAGGCGATTGTCTCTATACATTCTCCGACGGATTCCAAGACCAGTTCGGTTTTGAATCGGGGCGTAAGTTCATGAGCAAGCACCTGCGCGAGCTTTTGGTCGAAATACACCAGAAACCTATGGCGGAGCAGAAGGAGATTCTGAATACCACATACGAGGCTTGGCGCGGTCCGGCTGACCATCAGACCGATGACGTTGTGTTGTTCGGATTGAGAATATAGTCAGCTTCGCATTTTATAGCGGTTTTATCCCGTAGTTTTATTGGCCGGTTTCTCTCGCAAAGCGAATAGGGAATCGGCCATTTTTACTGGTGTATATTATTGGTCGCTTTGTCAAATTCGGGCAGCCCGCAACCACTAAAATCATACTTTTGAAGCGTTAAATTTTTGAGGGATGATAGTACGTTTGACACTTTTGTTTTTAGCTGTTTTTGATTTTGTTTGCGATGCATATAATTCAGCATCAGCGTTTTGTGTAAAAACAGCACGCCAGCTTTCACATATTACGGCAAAGCCGGAAGTTGCCAACACCTCAACAGCTGCCTAATCGCACAATCTTTTTACATTTTTCGCTCCACTTTGTTATTTTTGTGCCTGTTGGTGCAGAAGCAGATTCGCTTTTGCCTTTATTGTTGCTTTTAATTGATTAAAAAAGAGATAGATGAACTCGAGTAATAGTAAACCCACCAAACTTTGGGACAAAGGGATAGAGACGAACAAACTTGTTGAACAGTTCACTGTTGGCCGTGACCGAGAGATGGATGCATTTCTTGCGCCATTCGATGTTATGGGTACAATGGCTCATATAACCATGCTACAAAGCATCGGGTTGCTTGAAAAGTCGGAGCTTGACACGCTGCTGGCCGAGCTGAAAAAGATTTATGCTGTTGCCGAAGCCGGAAAACTGAAAATCGAAGACGATGTTGAGGACATACATTCGCAGGTGGAGCTGATGCTTACCCGCTCGCTTGGTGATATGGGCAAGAAAGTGCATAGCGGCCGCTCGCGAAACGACCAGGTGCTTGTCGATATGAAACTTTATCTGCGGCATGAGGTTAAGCAAATTTTCTCGTTGGTAAGCAATCTCTATAAGACGCTTATAGCATTGAGCAACAAGCATAAAGATGATTTGATGCCTGGTTATACCCATTTGCAGGTGGCTATGCCGTCATCGTTCGGATTGTGGTTTGGCGCATACGCCGAGAGCCTGACCGATGATTTGCGTTTGCTGAGCGCGGCTTATCGCATTATCAATCAAAATCCGCTTGGCTCGGCTGCAGGCTATGGCTCATCGTTTCCGCTTAACCGTACAATGACAACCAAATTGCTCGGTTTCAGCGACTTGAGTTACAATGTTGTGTATGCGCAGATGGGACGCGGAAAAACGGAACAGGATTTGAGCTTTGCAATGGCCGCTATTGCACAGACTCTTGGCCGCATGGCAATGGATATGTGTATGTATAACTCGCAAGACCTTGGTTTTGTGCATATCCCTGATGAGTTTACAACTGGTTCGTCGATAATGCCGCACAAGAAAAACCCCGATGTTTGGGAACTAGTGCGCGGCAAGTGCAATCGTATAAAAGCGCTGCCAACCGACCTTACACTTACAATTTCAAACCTTCCTTCGGGTTATCACCGTGACTTGCAATTGCTTAAGGAACAGATAATTCCTGTAATATCTGATTTGAAAGAGTGTTTGATTTTGGCTGAGCTGATGCTGAAAAACACCGAGGTGAAGAAGGGTATCATGAACGAGCCGAAATATCAATTGGCTTTCAGCGTTGAGGTGGTCAATAAGCTTGTGCTGTCGGGCGTTCCGTTCCGCGACGCATACAAACAGGTGGCTTTCGATATAAAGAATGGCAAATTCAAGCCTGAGACAAGCATTAATCATACACATGAGGGTAGCATCGGAAACTTGTGTAACGACCAGATTGACCGCAAGTTCGCTGATGTTGCAGCATCTTTCGATTTTGAATCGGTTGACGCAGCGGTTGCGAAACTTGTAAAATAACTGATGTCACGCCTTGCCGCAATATTGACCTTGTTGCCGTGTGCGGTTTTCGCGCAAAATCAATATGCTGATATCGAATGTATTAGTGTCGATACATCATCAACAAGCAAGGTCGTAATCCGTTGGCAGGCGACTACCGTTTCTTCCGACCAGTCATATACCATATATAAATGGGACGCCCAGTGGAACGATATTGCGGTTGTAAACGAAGCCTCGTCTGAGAACCGCACGTACACTGATGTCAAGGCGCATCCGGTTGAAAGGAGCGAGCGCTATGCTATTTCGACCTCAGTGCCAGGACAGACAGATTCGCCGTTGAGTACTTTCCACCAAACTGTTTTTTTGAAGGCCGGCGATTATGACAAGTGTCGTAAGTCATTGACAATTAATTGGTCGGCGTATATCGGGACTGATGTCAGCGATTATTCAGTTTTCGGGTGCGTTTCGGGCGCGAAGTACAACCTGTTGGGAGCGACAGAAGACACAACATTCGTTACCAGCGAACTTGAGCCAGGCACCGACTACAATTTTATGATTGTCGCAAACTTGACGAACGGCCAAAAATCGTTTTCAAACATAATAAGATACACCACTTTTAACCCACGTCAGCCTGATAAATCGCTCATTAGCATAGATACGGTGCTGAACCGCCAGGGTGCGGTTGAGTTGCATTGCCGCATCGATACAGCTGCCGACTTGCAAGGTTATTCTGTGGTACAGAGTTTAGATAATATATTGAATGATAGTTTGATAACAAACCTTTTGCAGCCGGTTTTCACGTTCGATGCCGATAACGCAAGCGCTGTTTTCACTCTTGTGGCAAGAGATTTTTGCGGTGACCCACTATACTCGGCGGACGCTGTGCAACCTATTGTGATAGAGGCTGATGCTGTGGAAGGGGTTGCACAGCTGAAATGGAACCGCTCACTTTCGAACACCGAGCAATATAGGCTGTTCTGTGCTGTTGACGGCGGTATGGAATCGGAAGTAGCAACAGCGACGGAAACCTACATTGAATTGAACTTTAGTGATTTGGCCGATGACCGTGCGCAAAATTTTTGTTTCCGCGTTGAGGCCAAAGTAGACGACCGATTGAGTACATCGAACACGGTTTGTGTTGAGCGCCAACCCGATGTTTTTCTGCCAAATGCTTTCACTCCCAATGGCGATGGTCTGAATGATACTTTCGGACCAGTTATTGTGAGCGCGCAAATATCTGATTTTGAGTTTGTGGTGTTCGACAGATATGGCGGTCGAGTCTTTTCCACAACAAATCCGCAGGAGCGTTGGGACGGTACTTGTGGTGGAAGTTATGTGTCGGCGGGCGGCTATGTCTATTATCTGAATATCAAACTGCACAGTGGCCAAAAGATAGAACGGAAAGGTGCGGTTAACGTTATCTATCCGTAGCTTATGTCGGTCAAGACAGTTCAGTTGGCTCCAATGCTTGGCTTGATAGACATTCCGTTTATCAATTTCCTTTCAAAAATTGGCGGTTTCGACGAGATGTTTCTGCCGTATATGCTTGCCGATGAGAAATCGCTTGCGCACAGACGTGTTTTGCGGCAACGGTTGGCCGGCATCGATAACCGTGAAATAATTGTGCCACAGCTACTCAGCAATAGCGCTGTTGGATTTGTGCATTTCGCCAACGAATTTTACGAATTGGGCAGCCAGAAGGTGAATTGGAATATGGGTTGCCCGCAGCCGTTCGTTACAGAGCGGAATAGGGGAGCGGCTATGTTGCGTGATTTGGAAAACACAAAAGCACTTTTGGAAGCTGTTTTGCCAAAACTGAAACCGAAATTATCTGTGAAAATCAGGCTCGGATACAACACAACAGAGGAATTTCCCGAAATAGTTGAAATGTTTAATTGTTTCGAAATAAGCGAACTGATTGTGCATGCGCGGACAGCGGAACAACAGTATTCGGGCGATGCCGACCGCACCACTTTTATTGCCGGAGCGTCAAAATCGAGAAACGAGGTGGTTTACAATGGCGATATTTTTTCGGTTTCGGATGTTCAAGATATCCAACTTCCTAATTTGAAGGGTTTTATGATTGGCAGGGGGGCTGTAGCCAATCCTTTTATTGGGTTGCAGATAAAAGGTGAGGAGTGTGGCGATAAGCCGGCAAGGTTCCGTGAGTTTTGTCTTGACATTCAGAACTGGTATTTTGAGCGTGGCACTCGTGGAAGTTTCAATCGTCTTAAGGAGTTATGGAAATATTTCTCGAAAGCGTTCAAACTTGAGAATGAGGTTTTCTCACAACTTAGGGAAGCGAAAGACTGGCAAGCGTTTGAACAAGCCGTGAGCCGAATCTTTGCTGAATACGAAATGGTGTTTTAGATGCTAAAAAAGAAACGCAAACAAGTGGGCTTTAATCAATTGCTTGCGTTTCTGAGGTACCCCCGCTGAGAATCGAACTCAAATTTAAAGTTTAGGAAACTTCCGTTCTATCCGTTGAACTACAGGGGCATTTGACTTTGCTTAACAAGAAAATAACACGGCGTTTGCCATGTTATTTTCCTGTTGCAATGTCTTTATTGTGGATTGGTTTTATTTTTTCCAACGTTTGTCCAGTGGGTCCATTGGTACAAAAGTGGCATTGCCATTACGCCAATCATCTATTATTTTGTTAAGATAATCTTCATCGTAGTCGTCAACACGTTTCAACTCAATTTCTGTACCTCTGACTCTGTTGCTGCCATTATTGGTGTCATACTCATAATCTTCAAGTGATTTGTAGTACCAACCATAAATGTAGCGGTGAGTTACCTTGCGGATGTTGATGAATGATTTGTCTTCACCATATCTTCCACCATAGTTCAATGCGAGCATCGAGTAGCGCTCATCCCACCAATACCAAGAAAATTCAAATGTGGTATCGCGTATTCCTTTATAGTAGGATTCGTCAAATCCTAATCCATAACCATTCACTTCAACAAAATAGTATCGGCTTGAATAGCTTTTTTCACCGTGATGTTGACTAATGGGCAATGTTCCTTCCCAGCATACGCCGTCAAGGATTTTGTCTTCCATTTCATCTTCGCTTTGGCAAGCGGAGAAGCCGCTTACGACCACTGCTGCCAAACATAAGTTGCGTAATAAATGTTTCATAATTTCAATTAATTAATAGTTGTTTTTAATGAGCATTGCATAAAAAACGATATTTCAATCAATTTGTTATGCAATAGCCTTATTTTTTGTGCAAATAAAATAAAAAATCAGATTATGCTCGGAAAAAATTGACGGTTGTTTTTCTGTTCCCCTCTTACTTCATCGCCTCCGCCACTAATTCCGCAATGTCCTCAACGGGTGCCATTTGGGTGCGGTTGAGAGTTTTTTTGCAGAGTGGGCAGGCGGTGGCAACCACATCGGGGTGGTTGGTGGTAAGGCTTGTCATTGTCTGTTGGGCAATACGCATTTTGTCGGCCGAAGGCAGCGTCAGGTTGGCCAGGCTGCCGCCGCAGCAGAGCGAGTTTTTGCACTCGTCGGGAACGGGGGCGAGAGTGGCAACGGCGCCAAGCACGGCACGCGGTTCGGCGTAGATTCCCGCACCACGGCCAAGTTCGCAGGGGTCGTGATAGGCCACGGCGGTGTTGAGTTTGCCGACTTTTATTTTCCCGCTGTCAATCAAGCGTTTGATATATTCGGTGTGGTGCAGAATCTCAATGTCGAGATTGTAGTCCTCGCGGAAAACCTTGTAGCAGATTGGGCACGACGTTACAAGCGTGCGGGCTCCGCTGTCGATAATCGACTGACGGTTTTTGGCCATCAGTTTTTCGGCGGCGGTAGTCTGTCCCGCAAGTTTCATCGGGCGGCCGCAGCACACGCCTCCGTCAGCGTCCATAAACCAGTAGTTGTCGCCCGAAGCGTTGAGAATCTTCACCATAGCGTCTTTTGTCTTCGGCACCAAATGGCCCATACAGCCTGTGAAGAATACCACATCGACCTTTCGCGCTTCAGCGTTATTGTATTGCGGCACAAAGGTTTCGGGCGTGAAGTTCTGACGGTGGCGCAGACGGATTGCGTTCAAATCTATCCCGACAGGGCAGACTGACTCGCATCGGCCGCACATCAGGCAGTTTTTGGCTTGCGCCGAGTGTTCCTCGCTGTTGCGGATTCGCTGCAGGAAATAGACGGCCTGCGTGTCGTGGTTGCCCACGGCGGTGTTGAGTTGGCAGCGGTCGATACAAACGCCGCAGCGCGGACACGAGAGCACCATCACCTCCTCGAGTATCGGATTATCGGGCTTCAGCCTTATGCCCCAGTTCTTGAAGAAGATAAGCACCATTTCGGTTGGAATGTGCATATATCGGCTGAAGGGCAGCCCAATGAAGAACAGGCAAAGGTCGATTGAATAGGCCCACCAGAGCGGATACTCTATCGCCTCGAGCGGAAGCGTGGCGGCCATCAGCGAGCCGACGGTGCCTGTCAGGAATCCGCCGCTGCCGTGCAGGCCGCAGGTGGCGCTTTCGGCGAAAAGCCTCAACGGGAAAATGAGCCACAGCGAGTAGAGCACCATCTTATCGCGCAAGCGCAGTTGGGTGGTGCTTTTCATCCCCACAATGCGCTTGTAGAACCGCTTGACAATGGCCACCACCACGCCCGAGAGAACGAGCAGCAGCGCGGCGTCCATCAGTTGCACAAAGCCGCGGGCGAAGAAGAACGACTCGTCGTCGGGCACGAAATAGACGAAGAAAATGGGGAAATAGAACGGCGCGGCGCCACCCATATAGGTGTGCCCCTCGACGGCGCCAATGACAATGAGCAGAAACCATCCGAAGGCAAGGCTCATATGCATATAACCTAACCGCTTGTTTACCAAGAACATCTTGCGGTGAATCAGGCTTTCGAGAAATATCTCCTTTGCGGCCTTGAGCGATTTCAGGCTGAACAGTCCGCGAAGGATTTTGAGTTTGTCGTCGCGGTCGAAATACCAAATCCAACTTGCGTATTTCAGTATGAGATAGGCAAATAGCAGGCTCATTCCGACGGTGAACGGCAGCACGAATATGTCAAATGGTGTCGGATTCATATTTCATCAAGGCTTCGCGTGTGTTAAGAACAATGTTGCGGATATTGACGCCGCGCGGGCAGACGAGCGTGCATTTGCCGCACAGCATACAGTTGTTGAGTTCGTTGCGCAGTTGCGCGTACTCGCCGCGCTGCAGCAGTGTGTTCAGGCGGCGTATGTTGAATGTGGGCAGCAGGTTCCCCGCCGAGCAGGTCGACGTGCAACCGCCGCAGGCCATACAAACGCGCAGCGACGGCTCACTGTCCAAGACCGTCCGCATTATCTCCTTGTCGTTGCGGTCGTAGTTGATACTCTGCGATTTTGCTATCTTAAAGCCCCACATTGTTTAGTTGAAAGTTTAAAGTTGAAAGTTTAGAAGTTAATTATCTGCACTCTTTACTTGTATTTTTCCAAATTACCTGCAAAAATTTCATCAATATCGCATTGGTACAGTTTGCGAATATTACAACCTTCCGCAATCAGGCTATCAAGTTTTTCCATTTTTGCAGGACCAGGTGCATTACCAATTATCACATAATTCGTTTTTTTTGAAATACTTGAATTGACATCCGCTCCCATCGTTTTAAATGTTTCCGCCAACACATCCCTATCTATTGTGAAAACACCAGTAATAACAACCTTTTTATTATAAAAAGGATTTTCAGGGTCTGCGTTTGTCAAATCTTTTTTTAATAAAGCCCCTTTTATTTGTTTTGACGAACTTGTTTCAGTTTTTTTCTTTGGTTCTGCAAAGCCAAGAGACATATCAGGTCTTACGTGGTTTGAGAAATTCAGAAAAAACTTTGCACAACACAAGGAATCAAACCCCGCATCGTGGTGCCCCTCTATTGGCATATGAAATGCCTTGCAAAGGTTTTCAAGTGACAAACCGTAAATGTCATACGTGCAGAAAAAAGGTAATATTTTGTTGTGCGGAATACCATAATAATCAAGATTTTTCCGCAATACTGATTCATCAAAAGAAGCATTGTGTGCTACTGCAATATAACTTGTGAATAATGGCTCCAATTTTGGCCACAACTTATCGAACGTAGGTGCGTTTGCGGTTTTTTCAGGTGTGATATGGTGAACTTTTACGCAATTCAAATCATAATAATTATGTGGTGGTTGAATTAATTGTACAATAGTGTCTTTAATCTCACCATTTTCCACTATAGTAATGCCTATTTGACACGCCATCCTATCATATGTCGCTGTCTCAAAATCTACTGCAATAAAAGTGTTATTATCCATAACCATATATTTTAAAGTTGGCAAATTTCTATAGATATTCAAATTACAAGAATTCCCAATGCCCGCCACGGGTGGGTCCAACGTGTTGGACAATGTGGCGCATTTCGGAAAGTTCACGAAGTATAGTCCTTTGGGTGACATTCATTTGCCTTGCAAGTTCAGTCACTGTTATTGTTTTATTTCCCTTAATTAAATCCACAATCACCTCTCGCCGTTTTTCAGTTTCGGTTTTGGTATCATTTAGTGCGACATTTTTGGTATCATTTTTGGCGTTTTTAGCAATCAAATTTAGTATAAATTGCTTTTCATCAGCAAGTTCTACTGCGACATTATCTGCGACATTTTTGGTATCATTTTCAGTATTTGTCACCAAAATTCCGCCTAATTCGTTCAGTCTTTCACCTATTGTCCAATAGCCGTAACGGTTGCCGCCAACGCGTTTAATTAATTGATTATTAAGCAGTATTGTTAGGTCGCGCTGAATGGTTTTGTAATTAACTGATAGTTGTTTCGCAATAGTTGTTGTGGTTAATTGGACATCTAATTGGACATCTAATTGGACATTTTTGGTATCATTTTGGACTATAATACTCAATATATCACGCTGTCTGTCAGTCAATTCGTTTATATTACCTAAAGCATTGCTTTTGGTGACATTTTGGTGACATTTTGGTGACATTTTGGTGACATTTGGTGACATTTTGGTATCATCGCCCAATGCCCTCGACGGAATTATCTGCCGAATGAAGTGCGGCAAAAACTCGTACGACTGCCGACCGTAGTTGCTCAAAATAACAGGCATACCCGAACCTAACGCCTCCACCATCTCAACATCGCGGAAAACGCGCATCAACTCTTTGTTGCGGGGAATTGAAACACCGCTAAAGAACTCATCTTCAGTCAATCCCGCAGGTATTTTGCCGTATGAAGTTATTTCTAATCGGTCAGAGAAAATCTCGAATTTCGGCGGCACCTCGTTTGTGTAGTCGTTGTGGACAATGGCATTGATAACTGCCTCGCGGACAGCCAGTTTGTTCCACAATGGGGTGTCAATCCTGAATTTTTCGGTTTTTCGGGTTTGTATGTAGTTTTCGGTGCTCAATTTGTCCAAAACCAAATCGGTGGCTTTCAGCAGGCTGCAATATCCAAACTCGTTGTTCGATATAAGGTCGAGCCTGTCGGTGCCCGAATATTTCGCCACTTTTATCGACACATTGTTCTCGTCGGCCAACAGAAAAGCCACGTAGTTGTAGCGTCCGTCGTCGGTCAGCAAATCCAATGTCAGCGCAAAAGCGTCGTTCAGTGCCAAACCTTTCGATTCGTAATAAATATGAAGTTGGCGGAAAGTGAGTTTTTGCCGTGGCGACGGTATGTTTTTCAGCGAGTTACGGACGCGGTGGGCGAACAGGTCTTCAATCATATCGGTTGTCATCGGTTCGGCGGCGGTGCCAACTCTTATGTAGCAGCCGCGCGTGCTCATTCCGTATTTGGTTTTGTAATACGGCTTGTCGCTGCCCGACGCAAGGAAAATCTTTATAACAGCGGTTCCGTCAATGTTTTCGGCCAACACATCGAACAAGCCCATCGGCGAAGGTGAAATGTTTTTGCGGATACGGTCTTTAATCTTCAGCATATCGCCGTCGATATCCTTCACGCCTACAACAGTCCCATCCTTGTCAATGCCAACGTAAATGATTCCGCCCTCGCGATTGTTGAGAAAGGCGATAACATCCTTCTCAAGGTCGAGTTCGTCATTCAACTCACGTTTCAGTTCGATACGGTTGGTTTCGGTCATTTTTTGTTGTTTAATCGTTTAATCGGTCAATCGGTGAATCGTTTTTTCTAACCGATTTAACCCGATTTTATCCGATAATTATTATCATTTTTTATTTCAACGGACGCCATAGTATGACGTCCCTACATCGTAATTCCTAATTCGTAATTCGTAATTAAATCCTAATTCCTAATTTCTAACTCCTACATCCTAAATAATTATGTATCGAAATCGCCGCCGCGCGGGCATTGGCAATGGTGTCGATAATGTTCATTGGGGCGGTGCAGGCGCCAGCGGTGAAGACGCCCTCAACGTTGGTGTTGTTGTAGAGCGTGTAGTTGTCGGCCGAGCGGAAGAAGCGGTTCTGTCCGCGCGCAATGCCAAGTTGCTGTGCCACAGGCTCATCGGTGTCGGCCTCCATTCCGCACATCAGCACCAGAAGGTCGGTGCGCATATGCAGGGGCTTGCCAATGAGCGTGTCTTCGGCTTTTATCTGAATTTCGCCGTCGAGATTGGCGGCGGCCTCCGAAATCTTGCCGCGCACAAACGACACTTTCCACTTCTCCTGCGCCTCGCGGTAGAGTTCCTCGTAGTACGGCCCGAACATACGGATATCCATATAGAAACAGAAAACTTCGGTGTCGGGGTGGCGGCGCTTGATTTCGATTGCCTGTTTGACGGCCGTCACGCAGCAAACCTTTGAGCAATAATGATTTCCGACTTTCTCGTCGCGCGAGCCAATGCAGTGCAGCAGAATCACGCGGCGCGGCACTTCGCCTTTCACGTTTTTCAGCGCGTTGTTTTTCAGCATCGCCTCGAGTTCGAAACTGTTTATCACGCCAGGATAGATTCCGTAGCCGTACTCCTCTTTGCGGGCGGCGTCGAACAGGCGGTAGCCCGTGGCCATCAGCACGGCGTCGGCCTCAAGCGTTTGGCCTTTGTCGGTTTTCAGCGCAAAGCGATTATTGGCAATCTGTTGGCAGTCAACAACTTGTGTGTTAGTCAGAATTTCGATATTCGGATTTTGGGCGTGTGTGAGCATCTCTTGCAGCACCTCGTCGGCGGGGCGCTTGTCGGGGAAAAGGTTGAACATCAGCCGCAAATGGCCGCCAAGTTCGCTGTCGCGCTCGATTAGCCACACGTGGTGCCCCAGCCCAGCAAGGCTTGCCGCCGCCTCAATTCCAGCAGGTCCGCCACCAATTATTGCTATATTTTTCTGTTGCATAATCACTTGATTCATTGTTTTTTAGCCATCCATTTGTCGCGCGGCTCGTACTCAATGCCCATCTTGTCTAAAAGCGGCTCAACGTTGATTTGGTGCATCTGCAAGCCCAACTCCCACGGGTTGTAGCCCAGCACAAGGCCAGCCATCTCCTCGTAGGTGAGCGACGGAATGCCTTGTCCGTCAGGGCCGTAGGTGGTGCCTTCCATCTGTTGGATTGTGTATTGCCAGCGGTCAAGGAACATTGCGCAGCCAGGACAGTTTGCCACAATAAAATCGGGTTTGTAGGGCGCCATCGACTCAAATTTCTTCTTCGAGTTGGCAACCGAATAGCCGCGGTTGGCCATCACCAGATAGTTGCGGAAGCCGAAACCGCAGCAGTGGCGGCGTTCGGGGTAGTCAATCGGGGTGCCGCCCCACGCCTCGACCATCCCCGTGAGCACGCGCGGAAACTCCGCTCCGCCGACGCCCTTTGTGGGGAACATCTTTGCATAGTGGCAGCCAATGTGGTCGACCACCTTGAGCGGTTCGCCCGTCTTTGTATTTATCAGCGGGTGAGTCATTTGCGCGGCAATCTCGTTGCGGAATTTATAAATGGTGTCCGACGTGTGGGCAATGTTTTTCGGTTTTTTGAACTCGCGGCGCGTGGCGTCCCACAGATATTGGCGCACGCGGGCCTCCTCTTCGGGGAACTCCTCCCACGTGTGCAGCAGTTCGGTGTAAAGCCCGAACGACGTGACGCACGAAATGGCCATATTCTCGTATCCAGCCTCCGTCATCAGCGCAAAATGCCGCGCAATAACGGTTTCGGTGGTCTGCATCGGCACCAGGTCAGAGTGATAGGCGATTCCAGTGCAGGTGGTGTGGTTGGGGTCGTCGAAAAGGTCCTTGCCCAACTTGTCGCGCATAATGTTCAAGTAGGCCTTCTCCGAAGCGGGGAAGAACGTCTGGCGGATACAACTCCGACAGTAGTAGT
>JAFYYJ010000023.1 GCA_017557605.1 Salinivirgaceae bacterium | reverse complement strand
CGACGCCAACGGCGAACTCAAGCATTACAAAATCAAGGACCCGTCGTTCCACAACTGGCTGGGCCTTGCGCTTGCCGTCCGCAACAACGAGATTTCCGATTTCCCAATCTGCAACAAGAGTTTCGACCTTTCGTACAGCGGACACGACCTATAACAAGGATTGATTAATAGAATAACTGATTGATTGAACGGGAATTACGAGTTATGAATTACGAATTACGAGCATATAAAATACTAACACCCAATACCTAACACCTAACACCCAAAAACAATGTTTATCAACAACTTAAAAATATTATTCCATCAGGGAAAACAGTTCATTCCCGATGTTACGACAACCGAAGTTCCAGGAGTGTTCCGTGGTCGGCCTGTGATTACCGATGCCGCTTGCAACGAACAGCAACTCATTGATTTATGCCCAACGGGAGCCATAAGCGGCAATCCTTTGAGTATTGATTTGGGACGCTGCACCTTCTGCGGCGAGTGCGCCTTTGCCTGCCCCGAAAAAATCAGATTCACAAAAGATTACAAGTTGTCAAGCAACATTCGTGAGCGTCTGGTCGTCAGTGGTGACCAACCCATTGAAGTGGATGCCGACAAGGTTCGCGCCGAAATCCACAAGTTGTTCGGCCGTTCGCTTAAACTGCGCGAAGTGTCTGCCGCTGGCGATAACAGCTGCGAGTGGGAGTTGAACGCCACAAGCAATGTCAACTTCGATATGGGCCGCTTCGGAATTGATTTTGTGGCATCACCGCGTCACGCCGACGGCATTGTGGTTACTGGCCCAATCTCTGAAAATATGGCCGAAGCGCTCGAAATCTGCTATCAGGCAACCCCCGACCCGAAAATCCTGATTCTGGCTGGCACCGACGCCATTAGCGGAGGAATCTTTGCCGACAGTCCCGCACTTAACCGTTCATTTTTAGATAAATACAAAGTCGATTTGTACGTTCCTGGCAATCCTGTCCACCCGCTGGCGTTTGTCAATGGCGTGTTGAGTTTGGTGCGAGGAAAGAAGTAGGTTTTAGACAATAGATAATAAAAGGGGCGGAAACCAAAGGTCTCCGCCCTTTTTTGTAGTCTGTTACCAAGTAATCATTCCACCGTTGATTCCGATAGATAGTTGTCTCTCAATGTTTTTACAACTTTTCTTCCTTTCAACGTTATGACTTGTTGCAAACGAATGTCGGTTGACGATGCACCAATCTTCACGCTGAACTTGCCCGGAGCGATGTTCCACTGGCGGCTGCCGCTGTTGCTGTAGTAGCCGAACTGCTCGGTGTAGAGTTTCACACGCACCGTTTTTGTTTCGCCCGGGTTGAGCGATACGCGGGCGAATCCCTGCAACTGAATTGGCCGAATGTCCTGATTGTCAGCCGTTGGCGAAAGGTAAATCTGCACAATCTCGTCGGCGGCCATTGTGCCGGTGTTCTTCACCTCAAACGACAGATTGACGCACGGCGCGCTGGTTGAGACTTCGCTGTCGATTTGCAGATTGCTGTATTCGAAAGTGCTGTAGCTCAATCCGTAACCGAATGGCCACTGAACGCGGCTGTCGGGTGTGGTGGAGCGGTTGTAGCAAATTGGCTCGTAAACTTCAGCATTGGGGTAACTAACTGATAATTTTGCCGATGGCGATACGCGGCCGTAGAGAATGTCGGCCATGGCGTTGCCGCCTTCCTCGCCCGGATACCAAGCCTGAATAACGGCGGCGCACTTCTCGGCCAATCCAGAAACCACTTGGGCACGGCCGCCAAAGATGACAAGAACAACAGGCTTACCCGTTGCAATCAGCTCATTCACAAACTCTTCCTGACGGCCTGGCAGACGCAATCCTTGGCGGTCGCGGTTCTCGCCGCAGAGCATTACATTCTCGCCTACAGCGGCCACAATCACATCGCTCTTTGCTGCCAGACGCAAGGCTTCGGCCTTGTCGGCCTTCTCGCCCGAGTCCACCTTGCGGTGCAGAATCTTATAATCCCAAGCGCGCTCATCGCCACCGTTCGACAGTTTGGTTTCGATTGTGTCAGTCCAGTCGCAGCCGCGCGAGTAGCTGATGCTGACGCCTTCAGGCTTGCGCGATGTCATTCCCTCAAGCAGCGGCACCACGTGCGGATGGTCCAAATCGGTCATTATCCTCTTCCAGAAATAGGTCATTGCTGGGAACGAATAGTCGCCGCACATTGCCCACATTGAGTTGGAGTTGGGGCCTGTCAGCAGGATTTTAAGTTCGGAGTCCGATTTTTTCAATGGCAAGATTCCGTTATTCTCAAGCAGCACAATGGATTGTGTCGCAATCTGATACGACAGTTGTCGCTCTTCAGGTGTGTCCAGTTCGATGTTGTCGGTCGTGTAGAGATACGGATTTTGGTCGAGCAGACCGGCGCGCAGTTTGTGGCGCAAAACATCCTTCACCGCGCGTTCAAAGGCTTCGGGCTGAACCAATCCGCTGTCAATGGCCTGTTGCAGATACTGATAGTTGGCACCATGCGGAAAATCGACATCGCAGCCGCCGTTGATGGCCGCAGCCGCCTTATGCATAGCGTCGGGTTGGTTGGGGATTTGGTCGATGGCGGTGTAGTCGCTCACAACCATTCCGTCGAATCCGATGTAATCGCGCAGAATATCGACAAGTATCTCACTGTTTTCCACACAGTTGGTTCCGAGAACAGCGTGATAGCCAGGCATCACAACACGGCTTCCGGCAAGACGAATCATCGCCTCGTGCGGCAACAGAATTTCTTCCATAAGCTCCTTCTCATCGGCATCACCGCCACCGCCGTAGCCAAGATAGTGCTTCGAGCAAGCGCCAACGCCTTTCTTCAGGTCGCCCTGCTGCAATCCGCGGACAAAGGCAACACCCATTGCCGCCGACAGGTATCCGTCTTCGCCATACGACTCCTCGAGCCTGTTGAACGAAGGCGTGCGGCACACGTCAACCATCGGCGAAAGCGACAGCACACCGCCCATTTTGCGCATTGCAATGCCCGTCTGCAGCGTTTTGAGTTCGGCCAGTTCGGTGTTGAACGAGCAAGCCTGCCCAATCTGCTGTGGGTAGATAGTCGCGCCGCGCGTGTTGACACCCGTCAGCACCTCCTCGTGGCAAAGTGCCGGAATGCCGTTGGGCGTGCTCGTCATCAGCCATTGCTGGACGGCGGCCACACGGTCACGCAACACGTTGGGGTCCGTCGGTTTCTGGCTGGCATACTGCGAGAAATGGCCGATTCCGTAGGGTATCATCTGACGGCAGCGAGCCGTATCAAGTTGGCCCTGCTCGTTGAAAAGCGTGTCCATATACATACTTCGCAGTTGCGCGATGCGTTCCTGCTGTGACATTCGGTTGTAGAGAGCGTCAATCTGCTGCTCCTCGATGTTGGTGGTTGTGCAACTTGCCAAAACAGCGGTTATGCACAAGAGTTTGATTGCTTTCATTCGTTTTTAATCTATCTGTAAATAATTTATTTTCAAATATAAACCGATTCGTAGCGCATTGTCAGTGATTTCTCCGAACAAGTTGTCCAAATCAGTTTTCGGCTTAAAAGTAGCGATATTAGGCAAGTGCGCAATCATCTGCGAAGGAAAATCAGTGGAGTTAGATGGTCTGCGAATGTTTTTTTGCAAATCGCTACATAAACACTAAATTAGCATATCCGAAAGAGCAGAATTATTACCGGATTTTGCTTGACTGGGTAAATAAAATATTAATAATCAAAACCTTAAATGTTATGAAAAATCTAATTAAATTAGGCTTTGCAGCTTGCCTTACGGCTGCGTTTCTATTCAGCGGTTGCTCAAAAGACGACAACGAATCGGACGACCAGCAACGATTGGTGCTATCGGTGGAGCACGTACGAAAAGATAAGGACGGCAATATTACCGAAATCTCAAAAACCGATAATAAATATGACGCTCGAGGTAATTGTATAGAATCCAACACCGAAACAACTAGAGAAAACGGCTTTAGTCAACAAGAAAAAACGTTGAAAAAATACGATGGACAAGGGAATCTGCTTGAAAGCGAAACCTATGATTACGACGTTTTATCTTTGAAAGATATTTATACATACGAAGGAAACGTAGAAACCCATGAATCAACGTCTTATCTTAGAGGCACGACAATTTCCTCGTCTAAACAGGTTATTACTTATACCGATTCGAATCGTGACAAAATTAAAACCAGCGTAACCACGATGACTTTTGACAATTCTACATCTGTCATCAGACAAGAAAACACGTATGACAAAGACGGCAATATGGCTGAGATTTCAATCTTCAACGAGAATGACGAACTAACTCAAAAAACTGTTTTTGATGGCCAATATACTCATACACACTATGTTTACATCGAAGGAAACGTAGACGAAAGTAATTCATACAAATTGAAAATTATCAATTCGGGCAATAAACAAACAAGTCAGTTTGAATATTTCGACGGGAAAAAAGTGGAAAATGAAAGTATAACAACATTTAACAGCGATAATAGACAAACAGGAAGTGAGTCATACGAAAATGGTAGGTTGGTGAGGAAAATGACTGATTTTGTGTATAATGGCAAAGTGGAATCTTTTACTACATATTACTACTCCGACCCCAATAGCACCGAGCCGACAATGACTATTTACAGCACATACACTTACAATAAATAGTTCTGATATACAGTTATATAAACAAAACAGCCGAGGCACACTTGTTGTAACCTCGGCTGTTTTTTTGTCATTGTATAACGATAGTTTATTATTGGTTTCCTCCTTGCGGCTTGCCTCCACCATTGTTGTTCCGGCGGTTGCCATGGCCATTGTTGCGTCCGCCGCGATTGTTACGTCCTCCACGGTGGAAATGGCGATGTGACTTGCGCTCAACGGGTTCGGGTTTGTACTCGGGTGCGGCGCCGAGACCTTCAGGCAGAGCCGGTTTCTCAATCTCGTAGCCAATCAGTTTCTCTATTTTTGAAAAACGGAGTACATCTTTAGGATTGATTAGCGTTATGGCCTCGCCTGTCGATTTTGCACGGGCGGTGCGGCCAACACGGTGCACGTAATCCTCAGGGTCTCGCGGAACATCGTAGTTGATTACCAAACCGATATTATCTATGTCGATGCCTCGCGACACGATGTCGGTAGCCACAAGAACAGAGAATTTGCGATTGCGGAAATCGAGCATCACAGCCTCGCGGTCGCACTGCTCAAGGTCGCTGTGGATGGCACGTGCGGCAATCTTTGCACGACGCAAGTCCTGCACAAGCGTTTTCACAGTGCTTTTTGTCGATGCAAAGACGATGACGCTATCTAAATCCTTGCTTTTCAGTATAGTTTCAATCAGTTTGTTCTTCTGCTCATCGTAAGCCATATAGGCGGTCTGCTTCACACCTTCGGCGGGTTTTGAGATTGCAATGCTTATCTCGACAGGATTAGTCAGAATTGCGTTTGCCAATTGTCTGATTTTGGGCGGCATAGTGGCCGAAAACATCAACGTCTGGCGCTGTTTTGGCAGATAAGTGATTATGCGGTTAATGTCATCGACAAAACCCATATCAAGCATTTTGTCGGCCTCGTCAAGTATCAGATATTCAAGACTGTCGAGCTTTACATAGCCAAGATTCAGATGTGAAAGCAGACGTCCGGGCGAAGCAATAAGCACGTTGGCGCCTCTCTCGATGGCCGAGCGCTGCTGGTCCCAAACACCGCTGTCGCTGCCGCCGTAGATACCCACCGACTCAACGCCACAGAAGTAAGAGAACCCTTGAAACTGCTGGTCGATTTGCATCACCAACTCGCGTGTCGGCGCAAGAATCAGGGCCTTGATTTTCTGCTCGTGGCGGGTTGTCAGATGGTGCAAAAGCGGCAGAATGTAAGCCGCCGTCTTGCCCGTTCCTGTCTGTGCGCAGGCAATCATATCGCGTTTGGCAAGAGCCTGCGGAATAACCTGTTCCTGCACGGGCGTGGTCTCCTCAAACCCCATCGCATCGATGCCTTCAAAAACCTCGGGATTCAGATGTAAATCAGCGAATTTCATTTATAAGTTCTAAGTTTTTGAGTTCTAAGTTTAAAGTTTAACAAGTTGAAATGCTTTAAGTTACTCTTTAAACTTTATCTCCTTCATTATCAACTGCGTTCCGCCACGCATTTCGTCAACGTAGGCCGAAGCCTTCTGCCCTGCCCGCTTGCAATCGTCGGGATTGGCGAAATAGTGGTCGAAAGCCCTTGCAAGTTGCTCATAATCAGATATGCTGATTGCAGCGCCACGCTCAATGAGTTGGCAGGCCTCGCGGAACTTATGATATTTTGGTCCAAAAACCACTGGCACACTGTAAGTTGCAGCTTCGAGCGTATTGTGAATTCCCTTGCCGAATCCACCACCAATATACGACAACTGTCCATAGCGATAGAGCGCAGAAAGCAATCCTATACAATTTATTATCAGCACTTTCGCACCATCAACTTTCGACTCATCGGCTTGGGCGTCGGTGTAGCGGACAACTTTGCCTGTGCACGAGCTTTCGACACGGCTGACATTGGCTTCGGTGGTCTCGTGCGGTGCAATTATCATCTTGATATCGTGCTCGTTAGCATATTTGCAGAGCAACTCCTCGTCACCGCTCCACGTGCTGCCGGCCACCAGAACCTTGTCGGCTCCGGCCACAAAACGCTCGATAATCGGCTGTGGCTTGGCCTGTTGCACAAGGTCGTAAACACGGTCAAAACGAGTGTCGCCGCCAACCTGAACATTGGTGATTCCTATGCCGGCAAGCAGTTGCTTCGAGTTTTCGTCTTGAACGAACAGCAAAGTGAAGAATTTCAAAAGGTTGCGATACCAACCGCCGTACCATTTGAAGAATGTCTGCTGCGGACGGAAAATCGACGAGAAAACATATGTCGGAACACCGGCTTTATGCAACTGGTTCAGATAGTTATACCAAAAATCGTATTTGATGAACAATGCAGCTTTCGGCTTGACAATCTGCATAAAACGCTTTGCGTTGCGCCGCGTATCGGCAGGAAGGTAAAAAACATAATCGGCACCCGCGTAGTTCTTGCGCACCTCGTAGCCCGACGGCGAGAAGAACGTGAGCAGAACGGCGTAACCGGGGTGCTTGGCCTTAAATGCCTCAATGACAGGCCTTCCCTGCTCAAATTCACCCAACGACGACGAGTGAAACCAAACAACCGGCTTGCTGCCATCGATTTTTGCGGCCATCTGCTTAAGCAAACCCTTGCGGCCGCGAATCCAAAACCTCGCCTTCTCGTTGAACGGCGAAACCACGCGGATTAAAAATGTGTAAACCCTGATACTCAGGTTATAAATGAATGTCATTGCTCTTTTTGTTTCGGACGCAAATATACGGCAGCATATCGTGAAAAACACTCCCAAACGGCCGTTTTTGCCACAATTTATCAACCTGCCGGTGTGCAAGGTGAATTGTGAGGCGTTTGTGTGCAAACACTATTTGAAAGAGTTAAGATTCAGAAGTGTGCGCATTTTGTTCTCAGTCTCATTCCATTCGCTTTCAAGTTCTGATTCTGGCAAAATGCCGCCGCCAGCCATTAGCTTAACTGTATGGTTGTCAATCCATTTCATACAACGCAGATTTACGAACAGATGCGAGTCGGCTTTGGTGTCGTACCACCCTAGAAACCCAGCGTAGTACTCGCGTCCGGCCGATTCGTTCTGGCTTATGAATCGCATAGCTTCGTTTTTCGGTAGTCCGCAAACAGCGGGAGTGGGGTGTATGGCGGCTATCAGTTGCGGCAAGTCTTTCTCGTTGATATCGAAGAAGATATCTGTTTTAATGTGAACAAGATGTGCAGCACGTACTGTATTAGGCCCGATTATGCTTTTAGCGGTTCCAAAAGCTTGAATTTGAGTAAGAAGGTAGTCGGTTACAATTTTCTGCTCGTTTTGGTTTTTGCTGTCCCATTCCTTGATGTCGGGTAGGGTGGATACGTTTCCGTTTGCTGTGCCGGCCAAGGCCACAGTGTGCATTTGTCGGTTGTTGCCTTCAATCAGAATTTCGGGTGTGGCGCCAAGCCACGTGCCGCTTTCCTTCGATGCGAACAGATATACAAAACTGTTTGGACAGGCCGTGCACGCATCGAAAAATATGTCGGTGGCGCTTGAGCGAATGCTTGCAATGTGTGTTCTGGCAAGAACCAGTTTGCTGAATTGCCCATTGCGGACTGCCTCGCGAAATGTGCCAAATTCTGCAGAGTATGTGTCTGTCGGATTTTCAGTTGATGAGGTAGAAGTCAGTGCGGGTTTGCGTTCGGGCTGACGGAATTTGGCGATTTTCGGATTGTTGAAAACGATAATCGGGAACTCGCCGTCGGCAAACGGAGCAAAAACAAAACCTTTGGTTATTTGTCGCAAGTCGGCGACAGTCGCAAGGCATATAGTTGCATCCGAAAGTGCGGCGAGCACATCCTTCTGCTGCGGATATCGGAATAAAACGAAATCGCTGCTGTCTGAAATCCAACTATTTATATCGCTTGCAACCATTTTGACACGCATTGTCATTGGTTGGCAAATTTAAGGTAGTTCTAAGAATGCTGGTAGTGTATTCTGCTTTTTCGGTTGAAAAATTCTAATCGAAATCGTTTATTTTTGTCGAAACAATCTTCGTGATGAGAAACTCTCTGATAATCGTAACAGCTTTTGTGACAATGCTTTTGTCGGCTTGTTCAAACGGGTTTAAGACCACCAATTCCGGTCTTGAATATCAATTTGTAACAGTCAACAACGATGCACCGCAACCTGTGCCAAATGACATTGTTGCTATACGTATGACCTGCCGCAACTCAGCAGGTATGTTGGTTGACGAGACTCCGCTTTTCAAAATGCAACTTAAAGATGCACCTGCCGGACGACCGTCGGTTGAGGAGGGGCTGCTGATGATGCATAAGGGCGACAGTGCTGTGTTTCGTATGCAAGCGCAGTTCTATAGAAATAATCCGTCGCAAACGGACGACAGCATGCTTACGGTTTCGGTGCGAATGGTTGATGTGATACCGTTTGAGGAATTTGAACGTGACCGCGAAGCCGCTCGAATTGCCGGTGAGCGCGAAGAAGACCAGTTGCTCAACGAGTATCTGCGGAAAAACAAAATCGATATAGAACCGACAATGAGTGGGCTCTATTTTATTGAGACTGAAAAAGGTACCGGTGCAGCACCAATTCCTGGCAAAATGGTTGCCATTCATTACGAAGGATTGTTTCTGAACGGACAAGTGTTCGACTCATCGTATGGGCGTCGCGAACCGCTGAAATTTCGTCTTGGCTCACGGCAAGTTATTCAAGGTCTTGAGGAGGGCGTGGCTCGAATGCGTAAAGGCGGCCGTGCAACACTGATAATACCATCGGCATTGGCTTATGGCGACCAACAGGCAGGCCCTATTCCTCCGTTTGCGACACTCATTTTCGAAGTTTGGCTGGTGGGAACTGAAGAGTAGTTTCTGGTAATTCAACAAAAAAGCCGCAGAATAATCCGCGGCATTTTTTTTTTTGTAATATATCCAAACCTTCTAAACTCTTACCACTCTCCATTTACCTTTTACTTCCACTCCTCAGGTGCGTGACGCCATTTTTTCAATGCTTCGAGCTGGTCGTCGGCAATATAGCCTATTTGCAGGGCGTGCTCCAGAAGAGCGTCGTAGTTGCTCAAGGTGTCGAGATTGCAGTTTGCACCGGCAAAGGCATCGGTGGCACGTTTGAAACCGTAGGTGAATATGGCGTAAAGGCCCAGAACATCGGCACCAGCCGCACGCAAAGCCTCAACAGCAGCCAGACTGCTTCCGCCTGTCGATACCAAATCCTCAACAACCACAACCTTCTGACCTGCCTGCAGATTGCCCTCAACGCGGTTGCACATACCGTGAGTCTTGGCATCGGAGCGGACATACACAAACGGCAGTCCCATAGCCTCGGCAACCAATACTCCGTGAGCGATTGCACCCGTGGCCACACCGGCAATCACCTCAACATCAGGATATTTCTGACGGATAAGAGCAGCAAACGAGTCGCGGATATAGCCGCGCACCTCAGGATACGACAGCGTTGCGCGGTTGTCGCAGTAGATTGGCGATTTCAGTCCCGACGCCCAAGTGAACGGTGTTGACGGAGACAGTTTAATTGCTTTAATTTGCAGTAAATAAGAAGCAACTTTTTGTTGAATTTGATTTATTGATTCCATAATGTCTCAAAAATATAAAGTTTTCTTTTTCGGGAATGTGCTGGTTTTCACTGACAGCCCCGAAATGCATCGCAAAACTACAATAATATATAAATACAGCGGAATCGAAAATCTGAAGGATTTTCTTTTTGGATATGTCGAAAAGTGCAACAATCATCATATCAGGATTTTATGCGACGACAAAGAACTGTGTTGGAAGGATTTTTGCTCGTTGTTCGAAGTGCGCCGTGCGGCTGGAGGACTGGTTGTGAACGACGAAGGCAACTATCTGTTCATCAGACGGCAAGGCAAGTGGGATATTCCCAAAGGCCACATTGAGCCGGGCGAGCAGAGCCGTGAGTGCGCTGTGCGCGAAGTGACGGAAGAGTGCGGCATCGGTGGACTTGAGATTGAAAAGCCAATCTGTACCACCTTCCATACCTACCGCCTCGACGGACGGCCAATTCTGAAATCAACAGATTGGTATTTAATGCGTTGCAGCGGTTGCAAAAAGTTGACACCACAAACCGAAGAAGACATTACCGAAGCTGTTTGGGTTGCCCCTTCCGATGTTGTTAATCGATTGAAAGACAGTTTTTCATCAATTCCGGAAATATTTAAACAATTGAAAATTGAGAGTTGAGAATGAAAAGAATATTAATAATCAGCCTTATATTGGCATTATTCACATCCATTGCGGCTGCGCAGAATCTACAGTTGAGCGAGCGGTCGTACATTGAGGTTTACACTTGCGCGCCGGGCAACCAACTCTACTCGCAGTTCGGGCACACGGCCATTGGTGTTATTGACCCGGAGCGTAACATAAATGCTGTTTTTAATTACGGCACGTTCAGTTTCAACACGCCGCATTTCTATTTGAAATTCTGTGCGGGAAAATTGTTGTATAGGCTTAGTGCAGAATCGCTTACGCGTTTTATTTCGAGCTATGAGGAAGACGGGCGCGAGGTGGTTGCTCAGCGTCTCAACCTGACTTTGGAACAGCGTCAGCAATTGTTTGATAATCTGATAGAGAACCACAAACCCGAGAACCGTTATTACCAATACGATTTCTTCTTCGACAACTGTGCATCGCGGGTGCTTGATATGCTTTACTACACATTTAATGATACGATTAAATATTGTAGTTCAGACAGTTGCATATTGCCGACTCTCCGCGATTGTATTCATCCATACCTGAACCGAAGCAAATGGACCAAGTTGGGTATTGATTTGGTTTTAGGCTCGATAACCGACCGCGCTGCAACACATCGTGAGCAGACTTTCATTCCCGATAAATTACATAACTATCTTGCTGATTGCCGGATTGATACGTTGCCGTTGGTGGAGTCGGAGAGGGTTGTTGTGCCGTCGGAAATAAAGTATGGGGCAACACCTTGGTTTTTGTCGCCAATGCTGATTTTCAGTTTGTTGCTGATAGCCGTCATCATCCTTACACTTTGCTTGCCAACCGCCCAACTTAAGGTTTTCGACCGTATTTATTTCGGTTTTGTCGGATTTTTTGGTTTGATTATAAGCCTGTTATGGTTTGCAACCGACCACGGGGCAACCGTCGCAAATTTGAATATTTTGTGGGCTTCGCCGCTTTATCTGGTTTATCTGTTCACTATTGGCAATCCGGCAAAGAAATGGCATAAGTACTTTGTTATGTTGCTAATTGTTAGTAATATATTGATGTTGCCCGCAGCGTTTGTTCAGGATTTCAATGGCACTTTTTACTTGATTGTTGTTGTTTCTCTTATCAGACTGGGCGCTAATTACTGCAAGTTGAAGCCTGGCAATAGTTGTATGTAGGCACACTAATGGTTGTGAAGGGTGCAAAAACGGCATTTGCGGTCAATCGGAGGCAAATTCGGCTTGAACGTATAACTTTATTTTGATTTCGATAACTAAGCAAGACATTTGTCGCCATAACACACAAATGCGTATTGATATGAGATTTCTGGCAACATTTTTATTGCTGTTTTGGGTAAACGTAACAGCATATTGCCAAACATCGGCAAAAGAAAAACACACCGCTAATAACCAACTGCTGACTTTCAGTCTGTTGAAAGCCGACAACAAAAATCTACTCGCCGATTATGAAGCCACTGTTTCGGGCGACACAATAAAAATACTGGTTCCGTATCTTGTTGATTTCAAACTAAAACCGACATTCACCGCATCGGCGAAAGCTAAAGTCTATGTTGACGACGCGCTGCAAACAAGCGGTAAAAATTTGATTGATTTCGAACAGCCGGTGCAATACAAAGTGGTGGCGAAAAACGCAGTCCACACCTACACAGTGATGGTGTTCAACAGCGGTCTGCCGGTGGTTTGCATCAATACGAAAGATTCAAAACCAATAACTGGCAAACGCACGTGGCTCGACAGCACGCAGGTTACAATCTATCGTGCCAACGGCGAAATCGACTACCAGACAACACAGCCCGGAGCGGAAGTCAAAGGGCGCGGCAACTCAACTTGGAGTGTGAAGGCAAAACGCCCTTATGCATTGAAACTGAACAAGAAAGCCGAAATATTGGGTATGCCGAAAGGCAAACGCTGGTGTTTGCTGGCCAACTTTTTCGACCCGTCGTTTTTCCGCAACGAGCTTGCCAACTATCTGGGGCAAAACTACACTAATCTCGACTGGACGCCGCACGGACAGAACGTTGAGCTGGTTTTGAACGGTGAGCACAAGGGCAGCTATTACCTTTGCGAGCAGGTGAAAACGACAAAAGAAAGAGTACCAGGTAGTTATCTGGTAGAAGCTGACCGCAAGGCCGGCCGTGGTGACATTACAGGTGTCAAGACAGGCAACATATTCAACATCAAAGATATATCGCTGAAAGGCAAGAAAGAAAGCGACCCCGATGTGATTGCCGATGTTAAAAAAGTGCTCGACAAATTCGAGACCGTGCTCTACGGCAGCGATTTTCTGAATCCCGAAACGGGCTACAAAACACTCATCGACCTCGAAAGTTTTGTCGATTGGCTGTTAATCAAAGAGTTGAGTAAAGATTTCGACGGTAATATGTTCACCAGTTGTTTCTGCCATATTATGCCCGACGGCATTATCCGAATGGGCCCGATATGGGATTTTGACCTTGCTTTTGGCGGCAATCCGTTCGGAAACGACAGCCAAATGGGCGGTTTCGGTAGCTTCTTTGGCGGTGCTGAAGGCAACGAAATGGCCTTCTACAATCAGCCCGAAGGCTACCACATCGTCAAAGCCGACTGGTTTGTGCGGATGTTCGAAGACCCTGAATTTCTCAGTCTGCTGCTGAAAAAAGTTGACGCAATGATTGCCGATTCGGCCACCATAATGGCTTACATCGATTCGAACGCGGCGCGGCTGGCACTCTCAGCGTCGGCTGACACTGTCAACTACTACACAACTTCGAGTTTCGATATGGGCGACCTAGCCGATTTCAGTCCCGAAGACTTTGAAGATATGGGCTTTGGCGGTTTCCCGATGCCGGAATTCGACTCTGCTGGTGGGTTCGGCGCATTCCCGTTCCCGATACCAGGAATGGATTCAATTGGTGGTTTTGGTGCGTTTCCGTTTCCAATGCCAGGAATGGATTCTGCAAGCGGATTCGGCGCTTTTTCATTTCCATTCCCAATGCCCGGAATGGATTCGACAGGTGAGTTTGGCGCATTCCCGTTTCCAATGCCGGGTATGGATTCAACCAACGGATTTGGCGCATTCTCCTTCCCGATGTTTGGTATGGACTCAACAACATTCGACGCCAACTTTGGTTTTGGCGGCAGCGTAACCGAGCATCGCTCGTTTGCCGAAGAGTTTGAATGGATTAAGGAATTTGTCAGCAAAAGGTTGGCGTGGATGAAGTCGGATTTGGAAGACAGATTAGGTTATTAGTCTGAATTCTATTTTGCATCGCGCTGACGCACAACCTCAAACATCAATACTGCGGCTGCGGCTGACACGTTGAGCGACTCAATGCTGCCTAAAATTGGAATTTTCAGCAAAGGTTCGCAAATACGCATCACTTCATCGCTGAGGCCTGTATCCTCAGCACCCATTACAAGGCACAATGGTCCTGTAAGCGTTTGATTATAATATAGATTGTCAGTTTTTTCGGTTGCTCCGCATATGGTTAAGCCCGAATCCATAAGCATCTGCAGTGTCTTTTTCAACGATGATGTGCGGCAGATTGGAACTTTGTGCAAGGCGCCGGCCGAAGTCTTGACGGCATCGGGGCCAATGCGCGACGCACCTTTTTCGGGAACCACAATGGCATCCACTCCGGCGCACTCAGCCGAACGTACAATGGCGCCGAAATTGCGGACATCGGTAACACCGTCGAGAGCGACAATGAATGGCATCTTTCCATTTTCAAATGCTTGAGCCACAATATTTTCGACTTGGCAAAAAGCAACAGGCGACATAAGGGCGATAACACCTTGGTGGTTCTTGCGCGTAATGCGGTCGAGGCGCTCAACAGGCACGCGCTGAACAGGAATGTTGTTTTGCCTGATAAGTTCCGTAAGTTCCTGTGTCAGTTCGTTGTTTTGGCCAATCTTCATCAATATTTTATCGACTTGCTTGCCAAACCTGATTGCCTCAATAATTGCGCGAATGCCGAAAATGTAATCATCGGTGTGCCGGTTCTGATTCTGTTGCTCCATTTGCGTAAATGTTTAAGAATGCGCAAAATTAGTTGATTTTGACGGAAAGCCGAAGGTTGTACAAGTGTTAATTTTCGTAAAATTGTAACCTAAGTAGCTGAAAATTGCGACGACTTTTTATATTTGTATGTTTGCGAACAGCGCAAATTTTAGTGACTATTAAACTGATATGAATAGTCTCCGTTCCTTTTTCAAAAAGATGACGGAGCATATAACCAAACAGAAATGAGAATCGTACTATCACTTATAATGCTCATCTATTGTGTTTTACCTACAATGGCGCAGTCGAAGAGGGCAGAGGAGAAACAGGCGCAGGCGCGCATTGCTGAAATCAAGAAACAAGGCGATGTTTACTTGTGGGGAGAGGCGCAGGGCAAGACACTCAATGTGGCCGACCGCGACGCTTTGGCCGACCTTATCGGACAGATTTCAACATCAATCCAGAGCGATTTCACATTGATTCGCAACGAGGACCCGGCGGGCTACAGCGAGACTTTCAAGGGCGTCATCAAAACTTACTCGCAGGCAACTTTGAGCAACACCGAGCGCGTTGTGGTTGGCAAGGAGCCGAAGGTGACGGTCTTCCGGTACATCAAGCGCACAGAGATTGCTAAGATTTTTGTGGCGCGCCGTAACAAGATTATCGGTTTTGTGGAGTCGGCCATAAGGGCGGAGCAGAAGTTGCAGATTGCTGATGCGCTGCGCTATTACTATTGGGCGCAGACGTTGCTTCGCAGCCACCCCGACGGTGCCACAATCAGATTCACTGACGAGAGCACGGGCGAACAGCATTTGCTTCAATCGTGGATTCCTGAGCAGATTAACAACATTTTTTCGAACATCAGAGTGACGAAAGGCGCGTCGAAGGTCGACGGCAATTTTCGCCAGGTGGAACTATTCTTCACATACAAAAAGGAGCCCGTCAGCAATTTCGATTTTACTTATTGGGACGGCCAGGACTGGTCGAACATCGCATCGGCTAAGGACGGACGCGGTGTTGCAGAGTTGCCAACCATTGTTGACGAGAATAAAATCGATTTGAAGGGTGAGTACATTTTTACGGGTGAGGCCACTATTGACACTGAGTTGAAAGATGTTATGGAAACCCTTGAACCAGTGCCATATAAGAGTAGTAACCTGCAACTGAGCAGTGTGTCGGCCAAGCCGAAACAAGCACAGAAGGAGATTCATAAGGCGCAGGAAAAAACAGCCGCCCGCACTGAATCGTTCTTCGAATATGTCAAGTCAGACGCTGATTATAAGAACATTATGGCCGAAATTGAGCGCAGCATCATCAATCGCAGTTACAACGCTGTGCGCCAGTATTTCGACGAAGAAGGCTGGGATATGTTCACAAAACTTGTCAACTACGGCCGTGCCCGAATCTGCGGAACGCCAAACTATCGCTTTGCGAAAACCGACGACGGCATCATCTGCCGCAGTATGCCGCTGGTTTTCAACTTCCCGAACAACAAAAACTCGTTTGTAGAGGACATAGTTTTCGAGTTCGGCACCGACGGCAAAATCCATTCTTTGTCGTTTGGACTTGCGCAGACGGCCTTGGAGGGCATCACCGGCAAGACGCAGTGGAGCGAGCAGTCGCGCTTGACGCTCATCCGCTTCCTCGAGAACTACAAAACGGCCTATGCGCTTAAGCGCCTCGACTACATCAGCAGCATTTTTGCTGAAGACGCGCTGATAATTGTGGGCCACGTGCTTAAAAAACAGCCCGTTCAGGACGCTATCAGCATTGAGCCCGACAAACAGGTGGTTCGCTATACAAAACAAACCAAAGAACAGTATATCAAGAATTTGGGAGTGTGCTTTGCGAGCAACGAGTTCATCAACCTGCGTTTTGCCGACAACGAAATCCGCAAGGCGGGCAGCGGCGAAATCTATGGAATACAGATTAAACAGGATTATTTCTCGTCGAACTACGGCGACACGGGCTACCTATTCCTTATGGTTGACCTGAACGACCGCGACAAGCCGGTGATTCACGTCCGCGCTTGGCAGCCCGATAAAGACCCTGATTTTGGTTTGATTGATTTAAGTTCGTTCACTTTCTAAATTATGAAGAAGATAGCCAGCCTTATCGCCGCAATGCTTTGTGTCACAGTGGTTTTCGCGCAAGGTGATGACAACAGCATTTCAGTGGCGTCGTTCAAGAAACTCGACAACGACCTGACGGCGCGCACTCAGAAGAAAATCGACCAGAACGGCGAGCCTTGCGCGCTTATCAAAGTGTCGGTTCAGAGCGACGGTTTCATTTTTGAGGGCGACGGGTTGGGCATTGTCACAACCATTCCAAAAATTGAGGAGGGCGAATACTGGGTGTATGTGCCGCGCGGTGCCAAATATCTGACTGTCAAGCATAAAACGTTGGGTGTTTTGCGCCAGTACGCCTATCCGGTTAAGATTGAGAAACAATGTACCTATGAGATGCGCCTCTCGCATAAAAAGATTGAAACAGAAGGCAACTATTTGATTATAAGTGTTAAGCCGAAAGAGTCATCAATATATATAGATGACGAGAAACTGGATTCCGAAATAAAATCGCCATTCCTGCAGACTGGCAGACACACTTATCGTGTTGAGTGTGAGAATTATGTGACAAAAACAGGCATCGTTACAATCAATAAAAATGAACGTTTTAATCTTGATGTTACCCTTGAGCATGCAAAAGGTTATCTGACAGTTAATTACAAACCAGATGGCACTAGTATTTATGTTGATGACAAACTTATAGGCAAAACACCACTGCGTGTCCGGATTGAATCGGGCGAGCATAATCTGGCCTTAAAAAACGATTTGTATGTCGATGAGAATCAAACTGTTAAAATTGCGCCAGACGGCGAGATAAGCATCAATGGTGAGTTGAAAAGAATCCCTTCGGGTTATATTAAGGTGAAGACAAACGTGCGTGGTGCATCAATTTTTATTGATGATAAAATGGTTGGAAAGAAACGCGGCGTGTTTGAGGTTCCGGCAGGTACACATACGGTGCATATCAGCAAGCCTGGCTTGATTGAAAAAACACAAGTGGCCGATGTGGTTGCAGGTAAGACATATAAGGTGATATCCAAAGAGCCGCTTCCAAAATCAACGGCGGCGGAAAGGAGAGAGGAACGCCGTGCTGAAAGGCAGGAGGCTCGTGCCGCTGAAAAACAACAGAATCTCGATGAACGTGTAGGCAAGCGTTATATGGACAACGGTATGCGTGGTTTTGTAGGCGGAGGATTGCATTTCGCGCTCGATGCCACCGATTTCAAGGACGGTATCCTGGCCGATGATTCCAATGAAAATGAGATAAAGCACGAGAGTTTGGTAGGTACAGGCGCGCAGGTTTCGGCTTCGTTCGGAAATAATGTGAAACCCTTCTGGTATATGGGTGTCGGCGCGTCATACATATTTACAGCCACCAGCACGGGCCACCATTGCTGGGCAGTACCTATTTATTTGGATAACCGCGTTGAGGCGTTCAATCGCAGAGTCTCTCCGTTCGTGGCGTTGAGGTTGGGAGCCGGACTGCCATATTCCACAGAGAATGCATCGTACAATGCAGGGCAGTTCTATATGTCGCCGTCGGTGGGTATGCGCTTTGGTCATTTGAACGTGGAATTGTCGTACACAAACCGTATGGCTGTGAAAGACAAGGATTTCAAAACACCACGAACAATATCGATAGGCGTAGCGTACGATTTTGGAGGAAGGGTGAAGAAGTAGAGCTAAGCGTTTACTTGTTCAACAGGTCCAACAGCGCAGTGTGTCAACCTTACAATTCCCTGTAAACCTTGTAAAGCCATTGTAAACCAAGTGTAAAAAACTTTACACTTTTTACAATCTGTCAAATTGGTAATTTGCTGATTATCACGTTACTTATTATTTTGGCACGGGTTGTGCCATTGTTTTTGCAGAAAAATCTAAAAACGTAAAACGATTATGCAAAAACAACTGATTATCGGCATTCTGATGGCAATCGCGCCAAGCACACTTGGAGCAAACGCTTCAGACAGTGTCCGTACAATGACTCTGAAAGAATGTATGGAATATGCCGTGTCGAACTCAACAAAAACACGTATCAGTCAGGCAAATGTGGGCGATGCGCAAATTGCCCGCCGCGACGCCATTCTGTCGGTTCTCACGCCAAGTGTTTCGGCCGGTGCTAGTGCTGGCTACAATTTCGGCCGCAACATCGACCCGCAGACAAACACCTATTTTAACACCACATCGTTCAGCAACAGTTACAGCATTAACGCCGGAATCGACCTTTTCAACGGGTTCAGTGCCGTCAACAATATGCGTATTTCGAAAACGGCGCTTGCCATTTCGAAGTCGGAGCAGGAACAGACCGAGGCAGACATCTGCCTTGCAGTGATGGAGGCCTACTACAATGTGGTTTACTACAGTCGTCTGTGCCAGTTGTTTGAAGAACAGGTGGTTACCGCAAAGGCTTCGCTTGCGAAGATGCGCCGTCAGGAGGAGATTGGACAGAAGAGCCGTGCTGATGTCATCCAACTCGAGGCCGACCTTGCCGACCGTGAGTACGACCTTGCAAACACTCGCCAAATCTACAGCGAGCAGATGATGACCTTGTCTGATTTGATGTTTTTCCCGATGGATGAGCAACTTGTGGTTGACACAGTGGTGCCGGAGCCGACTATCAATCTGCAGAGTGAGGACGAGATTGTCAGTTTTGCACTTGGCAACGACCCCGCAGTGCGCATTGCCGGAATGAAGGCCGAGAACGCCCGACTCGAACTCTCTACGGCACGTTGGAAGTTGCTGCCGAGTCTCTATGCCAGCGCAGGCTTGAGCACCGGCTACAATTCAGTTGATGATAATAGTTTCAAAACACAGTTACGTAACCACGTTGGAGAGAGCGTAGGTCTATCTCTCTCGATACCAATCTTTAACAGGTTGCAAGGTCATTCGGAGGTGTCGAAGAAGAAAAACTCGTATGTAAGGGCTACTGCCGAACTTGAGCAGAAAAACCGCGAGACGGAGTCGGCCGTGCGCAAGGCTTACAGTGACTGTAACACAGCGATGGCCACCTACGTTCAGTCTTGCAAAAAAACTGAAATTCAGCAGGAGGCCTACCAACTCAACCTGAAACGGATGGAACAGGGCCTGATATCGGGACTTGAGTACCAGACAGCAGTAAACAACTATCTGAAAGCAAAATCCGATAATATGAACTCGCTTTTCAAATACCTGATAAAGCAGAGCGTACTGAAATACTACAGTGGAATCGATTATGTAAATCAATAAATCAGTTAATCAATTAATCAATAAATAATTATGGATAGAGTTATCGAACAAAAAAAAGGAATTGCGGTGGTTTTCTCGAAGAAAGCGTTGCCGTATTGGTTGGGTGCCGGTGTTGTGGCGCTAGTGGTTTATCTGTTACTGCAAAGCGACTCAAAAACAATGAGAGTTGACGCCAACACGCTGACAATTAGTAATGTGGCCGATGGTAAGTTTGATGATTACATTCGCGTAAGCGGACAAGTACAACCGCAGACAACCATTCAACTGAGCCCGCTCGAGGGTGGCGTAGTGGAGCGTATTGTGACAGAGGAAGGAACAAGGGTGAAAGCTGGTGACCCGATTCTGATTCTCTCGAACGAGAATCTTGATATGCAGATTCTGAACTCGGAGGCTGAACTTGCTGAAAAAGAGAATATGCTGCGCAACACGGTCATCCAGATGGAGCAGCAGAGACTCTCTAACAGACAGAGCGAAATTGAACTTGGCATTGAGGTGAAGCGCAACAAGCGCCACTACGAGCAGCAGAAGGCTCTGTATGACGACAAACTGATTGCACGTGAGGAGTACACAAAGGCCGAAGAGGACTATTTTCTGTCGGTTGAGAAGTACGAATTGGTTCGCGAACGCTTGAAACAGGATAGTGCTTACCGTAGCATTGAGGTTCACAGGCTTCAGGAGAGTCTGGAGAATATGCAGAAGAATATGAAAATCATACGCCGTCGCAAGGAGAACCTGGTGATTAAGGCACCCATTGATGGTGAACTTGGCTTGCTCGACGCTGTTTTGGGGCAATCAATTCAAGCTGGCGTGAAAATCGGACAGATAAACTCTATCGGTACTTATAAGATTGAGGCTCAGATTGATGAGCATTATATAGACCGTGTTATTCTCGGACTTTCGGCCACTTTCGACCGTCAAGGAGAGGTGTTCAACGCAACCGTCCGCAAGGTGTACCCTGAGGTGCGCAGCGGCAAGTTTCAAGCTGATTTCCGCATCGACGGCACACAACCTGCCAATATCCGTAGCGGCCAAACATACTATCTGAATCTGCAACTCGGTCAGAGCGAGAATGCGGTAATTATTCCGCGTGGCTCATTCTATCAGTCAACCGGTGGCAAATGGATTTTTGTGGTTTCGCCCAAAGGCGACAAGGCAGTGAAACGCGAAATACGCATCGGCCGCCAAAATCCGAAATACTACGAAGTGCTTGATGGTCTGGAGCCGGGCGAGAAGGTGATTACCTCATCGTACGAGAGTTACGGCGACTGCGAAGTGCTGGTGTTCTAATGGGCAAACGACAACAATTAAGGCATAAAGCATAAAAACACGTGTTACTAACAACAAATAATTTCAACTAACATCAAACATTAAAACTATAGAGCAATGAAAAGTTTCTGGAATTTCTTGAAAAAAAACAAATTGTATGGATTTGTAAATCTTGTCGGACTGACGGTTTCGATGGCGTTTGTGCTACTGCTGGCTGTTTATGTCCAAAGGCAGTTGTCAACCGACTCGTTCCAAAAGAATGCCGACCGCATCTATTTGATTGCCAGCGAGGGACACTTGAATACGGGTTACTGGCTCGACAAGCACCTGAAGAACAATTTTCCCGAAATTGAGAAAGGCTGCTGCGTGGCCAATCGGTCTGACGCTTGCGAGTTCAAAATTGACGGAGCCACTGTCTATGGCAGCGCGACGTGCGCCGATAGCAACTTCTTCGAAATGTTCAGTTTTGAACTATTGGTAGGCAACAAAGCTGACTGGCGCGTTTCGGGCGACCAATGTATGATAAGTCAAAAGTTTGCCAATGCCTATTTTGCTGACAAAGAGCCGCTTGGACGGGCGATTATACTGGCATACCCAGGAGGCGAAATTTCGCTCACAGTTTGCGGTGTTTACAGCGATTTTGGCAATTCAATTATTAAAACATCCGATGTGCTTTTGCGTGGCGATTTAATGCCGAAGTTCAATCCTGCTCACGATGAACGGATGAACAACGCCGCAGCTGGACTTTGCTTTGTGATGACTTATCCGGGTGCCGACCTTCAGGCGCGGCAGGCCGATATGCTTGAATGGATGAAGCAGAATTGGTGGGTGTATCAAATTGGTGCGTTCAACAAGGTGCGGATGATACCATTGCGCGATGTCTATTTTCTGAAAGACGGAAACGGCGACTGGTCTGGAACGCTGCAACTTGGCAACCGCAATCTGGTGAACCTTCTGCTTGCAATGTGCCTTCTGCTGCTGGCGTTTGCTGTGCTCAACTATGTGAATATGAGCACGGCGCTAATGGGTTTCCGTGCCAAAGAGATGGCAACGCGCCGTTTGGTAGGTGCTGGCAAGAGTGGAATCTTCCTGAAAATCATTGCCGAAAGCACCATTGTCTGCTGCATATCGATGTTGCTGGCCGTTGTGTTGGCCGAACTTTTCGCCCCGGCAGCATCGCAACTGCTGAACTATCAGGTTTCAGTTTTCGCAGCCGTCTCGCCCGTGAACATTTTGCTTGTTCTGGCGTTCATCGTTGTTCTGGGGTTCGTGGCAGGACTGGTGCCCGCCCTGCTCATTCAGAAGGCGCAGCCTATCGAGATTGTGCGAGGCACGCTTCGGCGCAAGACCAAAACGGTTTATAGCAGGATAATCATTGTGGTACAGAACGTTGTGGCGGTGGTGATGCTTGTGTCGGCACTCACAATGTGGCTTCAGATTCGCCATATGATTAATGCCGATTTGGGCTACAACACAAAAGATATTCTTGTTGTCGATAACGGCTATGGCACATCGGCCGAACTTCGTCCGGTTATTGACAAACTGAACGCAACATCGTGTGTTGATATGGTGGGTCAGGGCAATGGCATCCCGCTTGAGCATACCAACAATGTAACTGTAACTATTGACAACGGCGACTTCGTTTCTTTTCAACAGATTGATGGCGATGACAACTATTTCAAGATTCTCGGGCTGAAAATGAAGCAGGATAACCACAGTGCCAATAAAGAAGCCGTGTGGCTCAACGAGTATGCTTTCAAGGAGTTAGGTATTGATGAAACGGCTGCCGATTTTACTTTTTACGACCAAAAGGCACAGATTGCGGGAATCTATTACGATTTCAAGATTCGTCCGCTTGAGGCTGCCCAAAGTTCGGCTCTGATTTCAAACTGGGGAGAGAGTCCCGACGACAATTATCCTTGGATGCTTATAATCAAAACAACAAGCGACCACGCCGCTGCCCGCCAACAGGTTGAGGCTGCATTCAAAGAAGTCTTCCCCGATAAAATCTTCGAAGCCCAATATATAGAGGAGAGAATTGAAGAAGGTTTCCGCGATGAGCAACGAGTACTCAACATAGTGTTCATTTTCACGCTGTTGTCGATTCTGGTTTCGGCTTTGGGTTTGTTTGCAATGAGTTCGTACTATATGCAGCAGGAGATTCGGAGCGTGTCGGTCAAGAAGGTGTTTGGTGCCGAATACAGTGGTGTGTTGCGCGAACTTGTGCTGTCGTTTATGAAGATGGTTGGCGTGGCCTTTGTTCTGGGCATTCCGTTAGGATGGTATGTTATGAACCGCTGGCTTTCCGGTTTCGGCCACCGCATCGACCTGTACTGGTGGATTTTCGCTCTTGCCGGACTCACAGTGATGCTGATTGCCGCCGTGTCGGTGCTCTACCAAAGCGTGAAAACCGCAAGCACCAATCCCGCCGAGGCTTTGAAGAAGGAATAAAAAGATAGGAAGGAAAGGTTTCAGAATACATATAGATTAGTCACAATCGGGTACCATTGGTGCCCGATTGTATTTTTTTCAGGCTGTAATATTTGCGTTTTTATTCCTGATAATATGATTTGTGCTCGAAGGCTCGGAGCTTGGAGAGAAGCCAATCACTACATCGTACGAGAGTTTTGTGTATTCTGATGTATGAAGTTTTAGAATAGGACAAGCGGAACACATTGCAACAAAAAAAGCCAATCCTCGCGGACTGGCTCTTTTGATTATGCTGCTAAAGCGTTAGGCGATAGCAATTTGACGCATTGGTTTCGGTTTCGCTTCCTCGCGTTTCGGAATTTCAACTTCCAAAATACCGTTGTCGTACTTAGCCGAAATCTTTTCGCCGTTAGCTGCTTCAGGCAGTGTGAACGAACGGCTGAACGATTGATAACTGTACTCGCGGCGAGTGAAATGCTCATCGTTTTTGGTCTCATTCTCAACCTTTTTCTCCGACGAAATGGTCAGAACGTTTTGGTTGAGCTCAATCTTGAAGTCCTTCTTGTCGAACCCCGGAGCGGCCATTTCAACCTTGAAGGCGTCGGCGTTTTCCTTGATGTTCACTGACGGCAAAGTGGTGTTTGTGTCAGAGTAGTTGCGGTTTGTCCAATCGAAGAGGTCATTGTCAAAAAGTTGACCGAACAACGACGGATAATTG
>JAFYYJ010000022.1 GCA_017557605.1 Salinivirgaceae bacterium | reverse complement strand
GCGCACGCCGTGTTCAGAGGTTCCTGTCGCAGCCGTTCCACGTTGCAGAGGCGTTCACTGGCCTGAAGGGTGTGTTTGTTAAGATTGAGGACACCATCAAGGGATTCAATATGATTATGGACGGCGAGGTTGACCAATACCCCGAAGCCGCATTCAACCTTGTGGGCACAATCGAGGACGCAATCGCCAAAGGCGAGAAAATGCTGGCAGAGGCGAAGAAGTAATTGAGGAGTCACAAGGCAATAGGCATAGGGCATAAGTGATAGTTTAGAAGCGTTATGGCGGTTTTGATTGTAATATCAGTAGTAATGTTTGCTTTGGGTGTTTTGCTTCTTATGGGCAAAGCCGATAAGTTTATTGCTGGTTACAATACCGCGAATGAAGAGGAACGTAAACAAATAAACATCAAGCGGTTGCGTTTGGTGGTGGCTGTGTGCCTGTGGGCAACAACGGCGGTTTGTGTTTTGGTTCTTCCGAACCTTCCAAAGCACGAAAGACCTGGTAGTGAGGTATTTATTTTATTGGGAATAATTTTTGTGATAGCCATTGTGACGGTTATTTTGGCAAACACTTGGTGCAAGAAGAAAGCGGAAAATTGAAATATGAGTAGAGACGTGGCGCGCCGCGTCTCTACAATAGATAAATGAAACTGGAGGATTATGATTATTGGAATTGTCATAGGAGTAATATTTTTTGTTTTGGGAATTATTATTCTACTTGGCAAGGATGACAGGTGGCTGATTTATCCTGGCAATAAAATAAATGCGAAGCGATTCCGCATAGTGAAGGGTGTGTTAAATTTATTGCTTGGTGTTGGGTTTGCCACATTACAACTTGTTGACGATTTCATTACCATTCTGTTGGGAATATTGATTATTGTGGCGTTTATTTTACAATTAACTTGGTGCAGGAAGAATCCTGAAAACTAATCAGCGAAGCGCTAAACATTCTAAACTCTAAACTTTTAAAGAAATGATTGCGGAAATAGTAACACCTGACAAGTCGGTTTACAGCGGAAATGTGACGCTGGTGAGCGTTCCTGGCGTTATGGGCTCGTTTGAGATTCTGAACAGTCACGCCCCGATAATATCGGCTTTGGGCAAAGGCCAAATACGTATTGTGGAAGACAACGCCGACCATAGCGAACAACTGTTCGACATCGAAGGCGGTATTGTCGAAGTCAAAAACAACAAGATTAATGTGCTGATTGAGAAGTAGGAATCAATTGGCTGAATGATAAAAAGCCGCAGGGGAACTTGCGGCTTTTTTTGTGGATGCTAATATTTAATTTTCAAATCCTTCTATCCTATCTGCTTCTTCTTGCGCCAAAGTCCACCGACACTTTTAAGAATACCGTGGTGAAAGTGGTTTTGCTGTCCGACTCACCTGTTTTCAGATAATCATAAGTCTCGTGCTCGGCACCCACCGACAGACTTACGTTTTTGTAGCGGTAACCGCCCGAATAGCCCACACAAATATCCTCCTTCAGCGTATAGCCGCAGTATATGTCGGCAAATATGTTTCTTCCGCCCTCACGTGATTCCCAGCGCAGATAGCCGAATGCCGGAAAAGTCATGAAATTGTCGATATTGAGTTTATCAGTGTTGGTGTCAAGTCCCTTATAGTAGTGACAGCCCGCGCCAATGCCCAAATATATAGCCGGTACAAATTGATAGCCTATAGCCGTACTCGCCATATATTGCACATAATCAGACACTTCTTCATTAACATTATAACCAGCTCCCGCATCGATGAACCAGCGGAAGCCCCTGTTAGGATTATCCAATTTGCTATACTTCTTGTTCCGCTGCTCCTCTTGCTTTTTCTCCTTTGTCATGGTCAGGTCCTTCTTGACTTTTTTTGTCTCGCCGTTTTTCACCACAACATCGACAATAGCATCGTAATATCCTGAATGTGTTATCTTTACTTGATGCGAACCAACAGCGACATCATAACTCTGCCCAGCAGGTCCCATTTCTTTATTATCGATGTAAACCTTTGAATTGCTGACATTTGTGCTGACATAAACTTTTCCCATAGCCGCCTGTTTCAAACGGCCAGAAACAACAAGGTTAACATTCTCTTTTATGGTAATTTGCTGATATTGAGTCTCATATTTTTCTTTCGCAACCTTCAAATTATGCGTTCCCGACTCCAGATACAGTTTTGCCGGTGTTTTTTCGGCTTGCAGCTTGCTGTCGATATAAATGAACGCATTATCAGGCGTGTAATTAACTGTAACATAGCCGTGTGAGCGTTCAAGTTTGACATCCAGCTTCGTCTTTTCGCTTTTGCTGATAGTCAGTTTGCCTTCTTTTGTCGTGTAATTTTCACACTCAATTTTGTAAAAATGCTCGCCAGATTTCAAAAACGGCGTTATGTCGCGGTCAATTTCCTCGTCGTCGACGGTAATCACGGCTTCAGCCGGTTGAACCTTGATAATAAGATAGTTGCCGTCAGCTTCAACCTTACCAAGCGTGATTTTCATTTCGTAGGTCGTCTGTTTCTCGATTTTTTCGGGATAGGCGTACTGCCGCAGAACCCCGTAATCGTTATGCTTGATTGTCAAGTATTTGGCTCCACGCGGAACATAAATATAATATTCGCCCGTCTTGTGCTTCGTTTTGACAATGCCCAACCCGTCGCCTTCAAACATAAAGCCACTACCCGTCACCACAATTTTGATGAGCGCGCACGGCTCGCCGTTTTGGTCATCAATGCTTTGAGTGCGCGCCGTCAGGTCGTTCTCCAGCTTTTGAAACGACACAACCGATATGTTCTGCGCATACGCCGATGTTATTAAAAGCGATAAGGCTAAAACAAGTATTTTCTTTAAATTCAACATGTTGTCATATTATCAAGCCAACTTGCCAATAGCAAATATGACGCGCCGGCCATGTTTAATTCATCACCATTTCAGATTCTGAACACTTTGCGAAGATAAAACAATTAATGTCCGCAGAAACTGACCAGAATAAAAAAGTGAATCAGAACGATTTGATTCGTTTTGCAGATTGGCTCGGTTTGCCAAATTTTGATAGTTTTGCCGAAAACAGCGAAACAATGGCATTCATAGTTATTGAAGGACTTGACGGCGCGGGCAAGTCGACGCAACTGAACAAACTGCGCAATCTGTTGGACAGCAAAAAGATACCATTTGAATATCTGCATTTTCCGCGCGTAGATGAAGGTGTTTTCGGCAACCTTGTGTCGATGTTTTTGCGAGGCGATTTGGGCGCCAACAATCAGGTGAACCCATACCTTGTGGCGCTCATCTACGCTGGCGACCGCAACGATGCCAAACAGATTATAAACCAATGGATTGCTGACGGCAAACTGGTGATTATCGACCGCTATGTCTATTCGAACCTTGCCTATCAGGGCGCGAAAATTACTGATGCCGCAAAGAAAAACGAACTGCGCCAGTGGATTAAAGACTTGGAATTCAACTATTACCAGATTCCGCAACCCAACCTGACGCTCTTTCTCGATGTGCCGTTCTGTTTCACCACCAAGAGCCTGACCGCCCACCGCGAGGGCGACGACCGCCGCTATCTGCAAGGAAAACAGGATATTCACGAAGCCGACCTCAACTTTCAGGAGCAAGTGCGCCGCGAATATCTCGACCTTGCCGCCACCGAAAAAAACTTCGAACTGATAAAATGCTACAACAATGAAAATCAAATGCTTCCGCCAGACGAGGTGTTTGAAAAGATTGTTGCGGAACTGACGAAATACAAGGTTATTTAGTCCCGATAGTTATCGGGATTAGGATTTTGATAATCCATTGGCTTGATAATTGAATGATATTTTTTTCAAATAATAATCTGTAATATTTTACAAAAATGATTGTCTAATAACAAACTAATATCATTTAACTTTAAAACCACTAATTATGAGACGTTTTCTTTTAACACTGACAACTTTGTTCGTGCTGCCGCTGACAATGATGGCGCAGCGAACAATCGAGAACCCCGTAGTCGGCGCCCGCAGCATGGGCACTTGCACCGGCTTGTTTATCGAAAAAATTGAACTGGCCAAAGATGCCACAAAACTCTTTCTGATTTATTATCACGGCAGAAAAGATAATCCGTTCCGTTATGCGTCGGGCACAACGCTTCGCTCGGGCGACAAGCAATGGAAACTGATTTCGGCTGATGGAATTAAACTCGACGATTGGATTTTCCCGAAAGACGATGGCGAGTTTATCACACGCTTTGTGATGAATTTCGAGCCTATAGGTAAATCGGTGGAAACCATTGATTTTATGGAATCTGACGACATAAATTCGTTCATTCTTTACGACATTGCCCTTACCGACCGTGCCGCAGAGAAAATCAAGAGCAAAATCACCGTTCCCGACGAGGTAAGAAACTACGCTCAAAACATTAAGGACAACGGCCAAAGTCTTGAGCCGAACGAGTTTTCTATGGAGCCGGCAACCATAAAAGGCACCATTTACGGTTTCGACAAGAGAACATTTGGCGACAGAATGGGAGATGTAACGGTGTACGTCAACAACCCGATTTTGGGCGACCAACTGCTGTATACAACGAAAATCAACCCCGACAACACTTACGAGATTAAGGTGCCAATGACAACAAAATATCAGATTGTTGGTTTATCAGTAAGGCCGGTTATCGGCAACGAAATTGTTGTAACCGCCGGAAAAACAGTGGTGGTGAATTACGATTTCTATCAGGTTTACAAACCTTGGGAATTGCCAGACAATGAGTTGATTCCCTACTTTGCGGGCGAGAATGTCGACCTCAACTATGCGCTAACCAATAATATTCTTCGCGATTTTTCCATGTCTATAGACACAGAGAATGACATAACCGACTTTTCGATGGCCGAATACAAGGATTACGTTTTAAATAAATACAACACTTTCAAAAACAACATTGACACAGTGAGTGTTACAAAACGGGCAAAAGAGTTGTTGGATATCGATATGAAAACAGGTGCAGCGTACTATCTCTCGATGGGGCGACATTTCATTGAACGAGCTTACCGCAGCAAAAACCCCAACGACAACACTTATAAGAGACCGGAAACAACCCGTGATTATTTGTCCTACCCGAAGATTCTTGATATGGACAACATGATGATGTTTTACTCAAACGAATTTCAATACAATATCAGAGGATGGGGATATTGCTTCGACGATGTTTTCCGTAAGTACTATTATTTAGAGAATACTTTGGAGTTAGCACATAATACGTGGATGAATTTGGAACAATACCAAAAAATTCCAAAAAAAGAGCAGGCGATATTAGATTCTGTCAAGAAAAAAATGACTGATGCCGACACATCCCGTACCGAGGCAGAAAAGGCGTTCGTCAACAAATACATGAGCGTTGTGGACAAACACATAATGGATGTCCGAAACCAAAGTGACGAAAGTGCCGACTCTTGCATGAATGCCATTTTTGGCGCCGGCGACAGTTATTTCAAAGATTTCTTAAAGTTGCAACGCTATTGCCGCCAACTTGGCCAGCAAACAGTTGTGCCCGATTCAATTGTTGCTGAGATAGAAAAGATGCGTTTCCCGTTCTACGCCGAATATGTCAAGGCTAAAAATGCCGAAATCACAGCGAAAATAGAGGCCGAGAAAGCACGCGGCGGCTATTTTGTGCATCAGGCCGGTGAGAGCGAAGGCGACGCTCTGTTTGTCGATTTAATTAAGGATTTCAAAGGCAAGGTTGTGTTCATCGATTTTTGGAACACTTGGTGCGGCCCGTGCCGTCAAGCTATGAAACAGATGGAGCCGATGGAGAAGGAGTTCGATGGCAAAGACGTTGTATTCCTGTATCTTGCCGACGAGTCGTCGCCGTTAGAGGAGTACAACAACACGATTGTTTCGATGAAAGGCCACCACTACCGCCTGACGCAGAAACAATCGTCATCGCTGAAAAACAAATGGAAATTCACAGGTATTCCTTCGTACGTCATTGTCGGCCGCGACGGAATGGTGAAGGATTTTCACACAGGTTTCCACGGCGTGGATTATTACAAGGCAAAACTTAACGAGGAATTGGAAAAGTAGAAACCTTCTAAACAGCGAAGCGTCTAAACTTCTAAACTCTAAACATTTACCACAATGACCCGCTTAAAACCAACACTACTGCTCATCTGCCGAATAGTTATCGGCGTGACATTCATCTACTCGGGATTTGTGAAGGCTGTGGACCCGCTGGGCTCAACCTACAAATTCATCGACTATTTCAACGCCTTCGGGATGGGCTGGGCCAACGGACTGGCCTTTGGACTGTCGGTGTTGCAGGATGTGATTGAATTCACACTTGGCGTGATGATGCTTTTCAACCTGCAAATCAAGCTCGGCTCGGTGCTGGTGCTGGCTTTTATGGTTTTCTACACCCCGCTCACACTCTACATCGCCATTACAAACCCTGTGCACGACTGCGGTTGCTTTGGCGACGCGCTGGTGATTACCAACTGGCAGACATTCTTCAAGAACGTGGTGCTTCTGGCGGCGGCGCTTGTGGTTTTCTGGTGGCGCAAGGATATTAAAAACCGTCTGACAATCAACGAGCAATGGGCGCTAACAGGCGCTTCGGCCATTGCAATTCTGATTTTCTGCGGATACTCATACAAGCACACGCAAGTGCTCGATTTCCGCCCCTACAACGTGGGCACATCGATTCCCGAAAAAATGTCGCGGCCCGAGGGCGCACCCGCCGATGTTTGGGAAAGCACTTTTGTATATGAGAAGGACGGCAAACAGGAAACGTTCCAAATCAGTAACCTGCCCGACAGCACCTGGACTTTCGTCGATGCCAAGCACACGCTGGTGAAGAAGGGCTACGAACCGCCAATCCACGATTTCTCGATTGTGAACCCCGATGGCGAGGACCTGACCGCCGAAGTGCTGGCGAGCGACAACTACAACTTCCTGCTCATCGCCTACAATCTCGACAAATCGGACTTGAGCCGAAACGACAGCATCAACCGTCTGGCCAACTTCTGTATGGCGCAGGGCTACACGTTCCGAATGCTCACAGCTTCGACCGACGAAGCCATTGAGAATTTCCGCGAGGTGGCCGAACCGCCCTACGAAATCTGCATCTGCGACGAGACAACGCTCAAAACCATTGTCCGCTCAAATCCTGGTTTGATGGTGGTTAAAGACGGCGTGATTATCGGCAAATGGAATCTGACCGACATTCCGCCGCTCAAATTCTTCGACGGCAACCTGCTGGCAAAATGCATTGATTATCAGATGCAGAAACAAACATCATTCTACTCGTGGCTGCTCATTTTATTGCTTGCATTTATCGCATCGATTTACTTACTTGCGCGCAATAAAGCGAAGAGTCTCAACGAGACACAAAGAACTGACAATTAGTTATTTAAATAATATCGATATGAGAAAGAAAAT
>JAFYYJ010000021.1 GCA_017557605.1 Salinivirgaceae bacterium | reverse complement strand
TCTGTCGCCTGAGTTCAGCTACGTTGGCCTGGTTGAGATGCACGCCAACGACCCGTTGCTACGTTACACTGGTTCGACAAAGATGCACCACGGCTGCCACCTGACCGAGAGCTGGATTAAGTTCGACGCCGAAGTGGACCCGAAGGATGTCTATATTCCGATTGATGACCAGCCTATGAGCCGTAGCGACGACTTCCTGATTTCGGGCGGTGTTATGGGCGTTGACACGGTTCACGTCTACCCGGCGTTCCTGTCGCCACGCCGCTGGTACAGCAACGTTCCGGTAACGCCCGCCAAAGGCTATCTGCACTACAACAAGAAGCGCTGGTGTTACGAGATAGGTTCGAAAGAGCGAATGGAATATCCCGACAGTTTGGGCAATTATCTGTGTATCAATAAAAACGGTTGCACAATAAATTCTGACGGTGATATAAATCTAGTGGCCAATCTGGGCCGAATCGAAATGGTGAACAAGGGAACGACAAGCTATGACATTGATGCCGACAAGTATGTGCTCGACATGATTACGACCTTGAACTTCTACCTGCCGCCCGAGGCGCTGAAGCTTATCAGCGATACGCTTGCCGCTTTGAAACTCGGACCTTCGAGCCTGATGAGCAGTGTTTACACAAAGGGCGTGCGCGAGATTCTAGGCTCGGGTGACGCCAACAAGATGTTCAACGAACAGAAGATTTTCGGGACACTGAAGGAGATTCCCGCACCGCTGAACACAACAGTGATGTTCTCGGAACTGCACATGATGTGGAACAAACGTTCGCGCTGCTGGCAGAGCACCGGCGATTTGGGCATTGGCAACATGAACGGAATGCAGATTAACAAGAAGGTGAAGGGCGTGTTTGAGATTGAACGCAAGCGCAGCGGCGACGGAATGACGCTCTATCTTGAGGTACTGCCCGACCTGTGGTACTTCTTCAGCTACAAGCGCGGATTTATGCAGGTGCTCAGCAGCGACAAGACGTTCAACGACATAATCCACAACATAAAGGGTAGCGACCGCCGTCTGCCGGCCAAGCGCGGCGAGGCATCGTATATGTTCATGCTGGCAGAAAAGAAGAAGCTGAACGACTTTATGAAACACTTGGATGGTGTTGAGGTTGAGGAAGATGAGAATATAGATTTTGAGGAGGGCGATGAAGGCGGAAATGCCGAACAAGAAGGTTCGGATGCCGAAACCGAATCAGAATCGGAAACTGAAACAGAGACAGAAAATGACAGCAAAGAATAAACTCAAACGGATTGCCATAAAGATTGGCAGCAACGTGCTGGCGCAAGCCGACGGCTCGCTCAATACAGCGCGTATCACAAATTTAGTGGAGCAGATTGCCGCATTGCAAAAGACTGGCACTGAGGTTATTGTGGTGTCGTCGGGAGCGGTGGCGGCTGGACGAGGCGAGGTGGCCGTGTCGAAGAAAACCGACCTTGTGGCCGCCAAACAGTTATGGGCCGCAGTGGGGCAGGTGAAACTGATGTCGCTTTACACACAACTCTTTGGAAAGCAAGGATTGCAATGTGCTCAAGTGCTTACCACAAAAGAGAATTTTGGCGACCGCCGCCACTATCTTAACATGAAAAACTGCATCACAACGATGCTCGAAAATCATGTAATTCCGATTGTTAATGAGAACGATACAATATCGGTGACGGAGTTGATGTTCACCGATAACGACGAACTGTCGGGGCTCATTGCCTCAATGATGAACTGCGACTCGCTGTTCATCCTCTCGAACATCGACGGTGTGTTCACCGGCGCCCCAGACCAGCCAGATTCAAAGCTTATTCGCAAGATAGACACAGGATTCGCATCGCTGCAGAAATACATTGCACCTACAAAATCAGGGTTTGGGCGTGGCGGAATGCTTACCAAATGCTCGATTGCCGCCAAGATAGCTGGCGAGGGCATCAACGTGTTCATTGCCAATGGTACCCGCGACAACGTCTTGCTCGATATTGTTGAGGGACGATTGAAGGATTTCACTCACTTTATGCCGCACAGCAAGACCACCAGCGTTAAGAAGTGGTTGGCGCACTCGCAGTCGTTTGCCAAAGGTTTTGTGACGGTCAACCAAGGTGCAATGGAGGCGCTGACAGGCGACAAGGCCACCAGTCTGCTGTTCATTGGCATAACCGGCGTTGAGGGCGTGTTTGAGAAAGGCGACATTGTAGGTATCTACGGCCCCGACGGCCAGCAGCTTGGCATTGGCCGTGCTATGTATGACTCGCAAACCGTGGCGGAGTGTATGGGCAAAAAACAAAGCCGCCCGTTTGTGCATTACGATTATTTGGTGCTGAATTAATCGGTTTGGAACAATAACAAAAAGACCGGAAACATTGTGCTTCCGGCCTTTGTTTTATATTCGGTACATTGAATACGGTTATTCTTTATTCATCAGTTGCTCAACCAAACGTTTCAGCTCGTCAATCTGTTTCTGTTGGTTGTCGATTATTGTCTGTTGCTCTTTCATGGCTTCGATTAGGATTGGAGCAAATTTGGTATAATCAACAGATTTGTATCCATTAGCATCAGTTGACACCAATTCGGGCATTATTTCTTCCACTTCTTGAGCTATAACACCTAATTGTTTTTTGCTGTCGTCAAAATCATAGCAAAGTGTTTCTTCGTCCTCTGGATTCTTCGCTGTAGTGTTTGGCATTGATTTAAGCTCTTCTTTATTTTTCCAATAGTAGCTGACACCTCGCAATTTGAGCACTTTATCCAATGCTCCGTCAATGGTTTGCACGTCATTTTTGAAACGGGCATCTGACCTTTCTATTAAAGATGAAACAGAAATAGTTCCTGTTCCATAAATTACACCATTAAAATATCCGGCATAATTGTTTGTTGCGCCAGACGCATATCCATATACTCCGTAATTTGTGGTAGCTCCCGAACTACTTGCATATCCATAAACACCATAATTATATGATGCATTGTAAGCACTTCCATAAATGCCAAAATTGGAAGTTGCGGATGATGATGAGGAACTACCATATATTCCATAACCTCTGTATGTCGCAGCTGACGTTGAGGCAGATATTCCATACGAAGTAGAAGACGCATAGCTATTTGTTAATGATAATGCAGCCGTATTATTGCTCGTGTTTGTTATTACAAGTCCACCGTTCACCTGTAACAATTTATTATCAAACCTACCGTAAATAAGCGGAGTTGTCGTGTTGCTGTTGGCAATGTATAGTTTGTTGCTGCCTGTTTCTTGATTACCGGCTTGATAACCTATAAAAACATTTTTAGAGCCAGAATGTCCTCCTGCACCACCCCCAATGTAAACATTACCGTCTCCTGTTGTGGAGGCTCCGCTGCTACTGTATGGCCCTTGTCCTGCCCCCATGCCAATAAACACATTACCAGAACCATTATGATAGGCTCCAGTTTGTGCGCCAATAAACACATTGGACTCGCCATTTGTCAACCTCGAACCCGCGTAATTTCCCATTAAAACGTTATTACTTCCACCAACATACAATGTTGCTCCTACTGCATTTGTAGTTTTTGTCCCTATAAGATTTTGTCCTGCCTGCCATCCTATTGCGACATTAGGGGAGGCGTTTTTGGCATTTCCACCAGCATTGTCACCAATAAATATGTTTCTGTGAGAATTAGTATTTGTTTTACCAGCCTGATTGCCAATATATATATTCAAACCACCCTTTAATGGTTCTTCTGCACTTCCCATACCGGCTTGATAACCTATATAAATGTTATTTGGGTCACCGCCTGTACTTCCTTCATCCGCATACATTCCACTTTCTTTTCCTATAAAAATACATCTTGCACCCTGTGCATTGGTTCCTGCATTTTGTCCTACATACACATTCTCCCTTGTTTTATTATTTGCATTTTGTCCCGCCTGATTGCCTAAGAATACATTATCAGAAAGAGTGGTTTTTTCACCCGCATTGTTTCCTATAAATATATTATTTGAGGAAACAGTGTTGTCACTACCAGCTTTATTGCCCAAAAACACATTGTTGCTACCTGTGGTGTTTTTTTGACCTGCATTGTTACCTAAGAACACATTGTTTGCTCCGGTTGTGTTGCCATAGCCTGCTTGATAACCAATGAAAATATCGTCGGTTGATGATGTGGTTGGATTTCCAGTGTTAACACCTTTGCCAGCCTCTTTACCTATGGCTATGGTGCGTGTCATACTTTTTGCGTTGATTGCTGCCGATGTTCCTAAAACAACATTGTCAGTACCGCCATTAGTGTTGGTTGCCGCATCCGAACCTATATATATGTTTGATGAGCCATCATAATTGTTAAATCCCGCATTAGTGCCCATAAACACATTGTTTGAACCGTCTTCATTGTAATTACCTGCATTATACCCTATAAATACATTGCTATCACCATTATTGTCTGGGTCTTCGCCTGCACCAGCACGGTAACCCAAAAGCACATTTTTTGAGCCGTAAAGCCATTTCCCGGCTCCATCGCCCATGGTGACATTGTATGAACCTCCTTGGTTGTTTCTACCTGCATCTTTTCCTATATATACATTGCTTTGGCCAGAGGTGTTATCTATACCAGCATTGTTACCTACAAAAGTATTGTCGGTGCTTGATGTTTTCTTTCCTGCATCGTAACCTGCAAAGAAGTTTTGCGCAGTTACATTCATATAACCAGCATTTCCGCTTGCACCTTTCTCGGTAACAGCAAAGCCGCTTTTGCTGCCACTTCCGCTTTTGCCTTCAACAGCAAAACCGTTTTTGCTATCACCGCTTTTGTCACTTTTGTCATCGACTACACTCTTGTTGCCACCACCGTCAACATACACATGTGTGCTTTCTTTTGTAACTTTCAAGATATCAGTATTGCCACCTTTGTGAGTCGAGCGGCCAGCAACTGCAAAACCACTTTTTGCGGCCTTGGAGCCGTCGGTATCATCAATATAAACACGGGTACTGTCGGTGTTGATAAGGAAATAATTGTTTTCACCGGCTTTTGCCGAACGGCCTGCCACGGCGAATTTACTTTTGGCTGCTTTGCTGCCATCATCGTCAATGAAAACTTGTGTGCCTTCGGCATCCACAGCCAAATAATTGGCATTTTCACCTTTTGCTGAACGGCCTGCCACAGCAAACTTGCTTTTGGCTGCTTTGCCATCGTCGTCAATGAAAACTTGCGTGCCATTTCCGTCAACGGCAAAGAAGTTGTTGTTGCCAGCTTTTGCCGAGCGGCCGGCTACTGCGAACTTACTTTTAGCGGCTTTGTTGTCATCGTCATCCACAAAAATTTGCGTTCCGTTTCCGTCAATAGCAAACAAATTAGCGTTTTCGCCCTTTGCCGAACGGCCGGCTACTGCGAACTTACTTTTTGCTGCTTTGCTCTCGTCGTCATCCACAAAAACCTGTGTGCCATTCCCGTCAATAGCAAAGTAGTTGTTTTCGCCGCCCTTTGCCGAACGGCCGGCAACCGCGAATTTACTTTTTGCCGCTTTTGTGTCATCATCATCAACATAGACTTGTGTGCCAGCGGTGTTTACTGCGAAATATGGCGTTCCTTCGCCGTCTTTTGCTGAGCGGCCAGCAACGGCAAATCCGCTCTTGGCGGCCTTCGAGTCATTTTCATCCACATAGACGCGGACACCGTCGTTATATACGGCGAACACCACATTGCCGTCTTTGTCTTTCACCTCAAACAGAGCTTCTTCATCTCCTGTCTCGTTTGTGGCTTGAATCTTAATGTTTTTCGGGTTTTCGACAGCGCTGGTAGTTTTGGCGTACTCGGCCATCGGCACTGAATGCAGCTGAGTAGTGCCAATCACTGCAAAATTCTCGCCGCCTTCGGGGTCAAACTCTGTTTTCAAGCTGATGTTGCCATTGCTCCAGTCGATGTTGCTGAACGAGCCTTGTTTCGAAGTTCCCTCACCAACGACCACTGAAGCCACGCCGTATGCGTTGGTGGTAACTCTCTGTTGCTCAAGATACAACACGTTGTCGCCGTTAAGCAACGATATTTGCAACGATATTTGCTTGCCAGCAAGAAGGTTTCCGTTGGCATCGCGGATAACTGCTTGATAATTGAAGCCGTTCTGGGCTGTTGCAGCCATGGCGCAAATGGCTATGGCAAATGTCATGATAAAATTTCTCATCTTTTTCATAAATCGATAATTAGGTATCTAAAATTTTCATTTATAATTCTTTACGCAATTTGGTTCAGGCGTTAGGCTTTCTGCCCTTATAGAGCCTGTATCAAAGCCATAAAGATAGTGATTTTTCCTATAGTTGGCTCAAAAAATTTCAATAGCTAAGATGAGATAGGGCACAAGTGAAAGTGATAAGTTACAAGGCATAAGTGATAAGGCAAAAGTTTAGAGATTAAAAGTTTAAAGTTTAACGGGTTTAATGTTTACGTTTTCGTTTACGTCCGTATTAGTGTCAGAGTTATCGTCATCGTTTTCGTTAGTGTCAGCGTCAGTGTTTTCGTCATCGTCATCGTTAACCAAAAAAGGCCGTCCAAAATACATTGAACAGCCTTTTAATTGGTGTTATAAAGGTTTAAACCAGATGCCGAATCAAATCCTCGCGGTCGCCAGGAAGGTAATCAATGACTGGAATTTCAACCATTGTGTAGCAGCCCGGTTTTTGCTTCATTGCGGCGCGGGCGGTGTTCACAAGCACCTGGCCGGTGAGTGCCGGGTTGTTAATCTTCATCTTGAATTCAAAGAGCTGGTTCTGAGTCTTACCGGAAACGCCTTTGCGCTCAAGCAGAACGCCATGTCCCATGTCGCGGCACTCATCGACACTGGCAACTGGAATCACGTGCAGTTCGTCGTGTGCGAAATAGTCGTCGGCTTTCAGTTCGTCGTAAACCTGCTGTGCGGTAAAACCTTCCTCAAGTTCAACGTAAACCAAGCGGCTGTGGATGCCAGCGCCTTGTGGCATAGTCATTGACAGGGCGTTTTTTACGCCTTTCTTCGAGCGTGCCACAACTGAGTGTCCCATACTCATACCTGGACCGAAGTTTGTCCATGTAAGTCCTTTTGGAGCAAGGCTTTGCATCAAGGTGCGGACAATCGAGTCCGACCCCGGGTCCCAACCTGCCGAGATGACCGAAACGGCATTGCCGGCTTTTGCGGCTGCGTCAAGTGAGCGGCGAAGCTCAACTATCTGTGTATGAATATCGAAGCTGTCAACAGTGTTGATGCCGAGCGCCAGGCACTCTTTGGCGTGTTCCTCAACGCTGCGGGTTGGTGTAGCAAGAATGGCCACGTCAACATCCTTCAATTCCTTTATCGATTTAACAACCTCGTAATTAGCAAGTTCTGCCGGTTTGTCAGCGGCACCGTTGCGGCGTACAACGCCAGCCAACTCCATATCGGGTGACGCAAGAATAGCGTCCAAAGCGTAATGGCCTATATTTCCATAGCCCACAATCGCAACTCTAATCTTTTTCATATTCCTCGTTTTAAATTTTATGACACAAAGAAAAAGAGAAGTTGTGGGTGCGACAATTTTTTTTGATTGTCGGTAATGTGGCTTTGAGTGCTTTTTAAAAATCTGACAATCAAATATTAACGGCTGATAAATGACTCGTCGGAATATACGTAATAAACTGATTTTTTGGAGCGTGGGATTTAGGCGTGTTATTGTTTTCGGTGTCAGTGTTAATCATTCTTCTTTTCGATATTATGAATGTTGACAACTTGCACGCCTTGGTAGTAGAAATTGATGATGTCGAGGAAGGAGTAGTTGCGCCGCGCCATTTCCATTGCGCCCTCTTGCGACAGCCCTACGCCATGTCCGTAGCCGTATCCGGTAAACTCAAGCACGCGTCCGCCAGGCTTGGGTTTAATTGAGAACCAGGCCGATTTGAAACCGAAATCGGTGCGGATTTTCTTTAGCGGAATGGTGTCGGCCATATACCTATAGCAGCGGTCGCGGCTGGTGGGGGAGTAGGTCATGTTGTCGGTACGGGCTTTTGCTGAATTGATTTTTATTCCGTTGGCGGTCAGATATTTAATCCAACGCTCGGTTGAAACGGTGTCGCGCCAGATGTAGTTGTGCTGGCTGATGCTGAACGTGTCGATAACCGATTTCAGATATGGTGTCGGCGACAGCCATACATCTTCCGAATTGGCAGTCTGACCACCTGAGTTTGAGTGAAATACGGCGGTTATCGGGTTGTTTGTTGAGTCAACGATTATTAAGTCGGTTGTGTGCGCTACTGCCTGACGGATTATGTTGTTGCGGTGGCTCCGATTCAGATATACCTGGTGGCTGACATCATCCATAAGTGTGTATTTGTCAACGCCTTCGCGCCATATTTTTTCATAAAGATAGGTGCGGCTGATTATTGCTTGTGTCTTATAGTATTCGTATGGCGCGCGCGGTCCGGCCTCGCTCTCCACAACGCCTGACAGATAATCATTTACATCGACATAATTCTCAATTTTCAGATTTCCGTTCACCGTCGTAACTTTCAAATCGCCGTCGTAGGTGCGCGCTTTGAGCGACGGCACGGCCGGCTCCACTTTGAAAATGCTCTTGCGCGATGAGGCAGTCAGGTACAGCTCGTTGAAAATACCGAGGTGCTCGTCCTGGTCCCAAACGCTGATAGCCTTGCCGACGATTGTAAAATAGATTATCGCGTTCTTTTTCAGCCTCATAAGCATTCGGTTGTCGGCCACAAGGCTGTATTTGCCTTCCTCGGTGGTGAAAACCAGCGTTTTGATTTTGCTTTGGCTGAAAATGTTCACACGAATGGTTTCGGCCGTCGATGTCAGTGCGGCAAACAGAAGGCAAAAAACAAGTATGTGTTTTAAATATTTCACCAAAGATTTGTTTTTCAAAACGTTATAATTGTGGCGATTGAAAAATCGGCAGTGCCAAATGTAACTAAATTTTATGCCGATAAAAATTTGATAATGGCTTTTGCGGCTTGTTCCGATGCTCCGGGACTGCCCATTCGTTGGCGCAGATAGGCGTAGTCGGTAAGCATCTGCGACTTATATTTCTCATCTTTAAGCAGTTTTGCTAGTTCGGCGGCAACAATCTCCGTTTTGAAATTTACTTGCACAAGTTCGCGCACCGCTTCTTTACCAATTATAAGGTTCACAAGCGAAATCCATTTTACTTTTATGAATTTCCGGCCAATGCGATAAAGGAAGTTTGGCACGACAGTGCTGTAGCACACCACTTGCGGCACGCCGAACAGAGCTGTCTCAAGCGTCGCCGTGCCTGATGTCACAAGTGCGGCATGGCTGAATTGCAGCAGGTTATACGTCTGGTTGAAGACAATAGGCAGATTGCAGCCGGCAGGAATCACCGATTTGTAAAAATCGATGTCGAGTCCTGGCGCGCCTGATATTACAAATTGATATTCAGGAAATTGCTTGGCGGCTTCTATCATCGTCGGCAGAATGAGCGAGACCTCTTGTTTGCGGCTACCAGCCAAAAGTCCGACTATCGGTTTGTCGCTCAGGTTGTTGGCCTTACGGAAATCGGCTTCGGTCTGTGTGTTGCTGAATCCGCACACGGCGTCCATAAGCGGGTTGCCGACATACTCCACCTCGTAGTTGAATTTTGCGTAGAACTCGGTCTCGAACGGTAAGATTGTCAGCATCTTATCAATGTGTTTCTTTATTTTTCTGACGCGGCTCGTCTTCCATGCCCAGATTTTCGGAGATATGTAGAAAATGGTTCGCAGACCTATGCTTTTGGCAAATTTTGCAATGCGCAGATTGAACCCGGCAAAGTCGATAAGAATGACCGCATCGGGCTTAAAATCAACAATATCGGCTTGGCATTTTTTCATGTTGCGCTTTATTACGCGCAGGTTCATCAGCACTTTGACGAACCCCATGAATGCCATTTGGCTATAGTGCAGTGTTGGCTGAATGCCGGCTTTTGCGGCCATTAGGTCGCCACCGAAAAAGCGGAACTGCGCCTCAGAATCAGCCTTTTTCAGCTCGCCGATTAAATTCGAACCGTGCAAATCGCCACTTGCCTCACCAGCTATCAGATAATAACGCATTTTAATTACGAATTATGAATATAGAATTCAGAATAAGAACTGTTTTTCTTATGTTCAGCCATTCCTTAATCTTCACTCAGAATTTATAGCTTTTAACTTATATCTCAATAACTTATATAAAGTACATCACAAGTATAGCAACACCATACAAAAGGCACATCGAAAGTATGCCGCGCGCCATGTTGACGCGTCCGCGGCGCATCCACCAGAAAAACAAGACGGCGTTTGGCATTAGGCTGAGGATGACTATTTTATACAAAATGCCGAACGATTGAAACTGGTGCACACAAGAGCTAATCGACTCATAACCTTTGCCGTACGTAATCAGTGGCAGTAGTATTGCCAAACTGACCAACGGTAAAATCAGTCCGATAATCATTCCTGCGACTGGCGATTCGGTGCGTTTCATAACAGATAATCAATATTTTGCAAATCTTCAAAATCGGTGCTGTCCAAGTTCATCGGAACAACTGTGGCATAATTGTTTCTCAGCGCCCATTCGTCGGTGTCGGTTGCGTCCGGCTCAAAATTGACGAAACTACCTGTCAACCAATATATTTTGTCACCATATGGGTTGGTATTCTCAACAAAAGCTTCCTTCCAGATGCCGTGCGCTTGACGGCAGATTTTCAAGCCTTTAAAATCCGACTCGTCAACTACTGGATAATTTATGTTCAGGCAGAGCTGAGGATTTTTGTTTTGCGCTAAAACCTTCTTAATCAGCGGCTCGGAGTATTTTATGACAATGCTGAAATCGGCGTTGGCATCGTAGTTGCAAAGTGACAGACCGACAGCAGGGATGTTGTTGAATGCGCCCTCTTTTGCAGCACCCATTGTGCCTGAGTAAAAGGCATTTACCGATGCGTTGGAGCCATGGTTGATGCCCGATATAAGCAAGTCGGGCTTACGTTGCAGAATGTGGCTCATGGCCATTTTCACGCAGTCGACCGGAGTGCCGGTTACCGCATAAACCGAGTATCCGGGCTCCTCAGTGATTGTTTTCAGGCGGACAAAGCTACCTAGCGATACGGAGTGCGATTTTCCCGACTGGCCTTCAGCCGGCGCCACCACCACAACATCGCCCAATTGGCGCGCCATTTTTACAAGTTCGGCAAGGCCTTTAGCCTGATAGCTGTCATCGTTGGTTATGAGTATTAACGGTCGTTCCGACATTGTTGTATATTGTTGGTTTTTAAATTAATATTGTTCTTTCTCATTAGGAAAATCGCCTTGTTTGACATCGGTTATGTATTGGCCGACGGCATCGGTTATCACGGTGTGCAAATCGGCGTAACGGCGCAAAAAGCGCGGTGCGAAATCCTTCGACAGACCAAGCATATCGGTGTAAACCAGTACTTGGCCGTCAACTTTGTTGCCAGCGCCAATGCCGATAATCGGGATTTTCAGTTCCGAAGCTACTCGTTCGGCAAGTGTTGCAGGTATCTTCTCAAGCACAATGGCGAAGCAACCGGCCTCTTCGAGTAGATGCGCGTCGCGAACAAGTTTTGCGGCTTCGGCCTCGTCTTTCGCTCTTACGGCATATGTACCGAAGGCGTTGATACTCTGCGGAGTAAGTCCAAGATGCCCCATTATTGGAATTCCGGCGGCAATGATTTTTTTCACCATTGGCAGAATTTCCTCGCCGCCTTCGAGTTTGAGCGCATCGGCACCAGTCTCCTGCATTATTTTTATGGCGTTGGTAACCGCTGTAACTTCGTCAACCTGATATGTGCCGAAGGGCATATCAACCACCACCAGGGCCCGCTTCACGCCGCGCACCACCGATGCCGCGTATATTATCATCTTGTCGAGCGTCATCGGGACGGTTGTGGTGTAACCCACCATTACATTTGATGCGCTGTCGCCAACCAGAATGGCGTCAAGACCCGCGCCGTCAAGTATTTTGGCGGTTGTGTAGTCGTAGGCGGTGAGCATCGAAATCTTCTCACCGTTCTTTTTCATTTCGATAAGCCGCAGAGTGGTTACCTTGCGCGTATCGGAGCATAAATACTGTGCCATGTCTTGAGTTTATTAGACTGCGAAATTACTCTTTTCTGCAAATATTAGCCTCGCCTTTTTGCTGTTCGCGCAACAATGACAATGCTGGCTTCGTAGAGCAGGTATATGGGCAGTGAGACAATCATCAGTGTGAATACGTCGGCAGTGGGAGTGATAACGGCTGAGGCGGTCAGTATCGCCACAATGGCGTGGCGGCGGTAGCGGCGCATAAAATCGGCATTGAGTATGCCTGCAGCCGACAGAAGCCACGATAGCACCGGTAACTCGAACATTGCGCCCATCATCAGGCTGAGCATCAGCAATGT
>JAFYYJ010000020.1 GCA_017557605.1 Salinivirgaceae bacterium | reverse complement strand
TTTCACAACGTGAACGCCTTCGACAAAATGCAGCACTTTGGTCTGCGCGCCGCCAGAGCAGTGCACCATACCGTGGATGCGCGGACGAAGTTCGTCCAAAAGGCGCTTTACAACGGGCGCATAGGTGCGTGTGGGCGACAGAACCAGTTTGCCAGCGTCGAGTGGTGAGCCTTCAACCTTGTCGGTGAGTTTCAGATTGCCGCTGTAAACCAACTCGTCGGGCACGGCGGCATCGTAACTTTCAGGATATTTTTCGGCCAGATATTTGGCGAATACATCGTGGCGGGCGCTTGTCAGGCCGTTGCTGCCCATACCGCCGTTGTATTCCTTCTCGTAGGTGGCCTGTCCGAACGATGCAAGACCCACAATCACATCGCCAGCCTTGATGTTGGCATTGTTGATGACGTCGGCGCGGCGCATACGGCAGGTTACCGTGCTGTCGACAATAATGGTGCGCACAAGGTCGCCCACATCGGCAGTCTCGCCGCCGGTGGCATACACACCCACGCCCATCTCGCGCAGTTCGGCAAGCAGTTCGTCGGTGCCGTTGATAATGGCCGAAATCACTTCGCCAGGCACAAGCATCTTGTTGCGGCCTATAGTGCTCGAAACCAGAATGTTATCCACAGCGCCCACGCAGAGCAGGTCGTCGATGTTCATAATAAGCGCGTCCTGCGCAATGCCCTTCCAGACGCTCAAGTCGCCCGTTTCCTTCCAATAAAGGTAGGCCAGGCTCGATTTGGTTCCGGCGCCGTCGGCGTGCATAATGTTGCAGTAGTCGGGGTCGCCGCCTAGAATGTCGGGGATAATCTTGCAGAAAGCCTTCGGATAAAGGCCTTTGTCGATGTTCTTAATGGCGTTGTGCACATCTTCCTTCGATGCCGAAACGCCGCGCAGGTTGTATCTTTCAGAATTGCTCATATCGATATTAAATCAAATTATCTTATTGAAAATAAACCACAAGGAATGTGCTGATAATCAGCAGCAGGAATGCCAGTTCGCCCACAGCGTTGCGTCTAATCTGCATAAAATAGAGCGATGCGATGAACGCCAGCGACATTGCCGGGAAGACTACTATTGTGAGACCGGCGCACGGAATGGCGAAAAATCCGATTATCGAAATGATTATCAACCAGATAAACAGACTGAAATATTTCCGTGTGGTGACTTTGTACATTCGGATGTACTGCGTCATTGTGACAAGCGCCACAAGTGTGAACAGCGCCATAAATCCGACTGCCGAATACTGCACAACTGACAGTTTTACAGTAAAATGCTGCGTGTCGAAAATCATTGAGAGACGGTCCCAGAACACTTCGGGTTGGTCCATCATAAACATCACGAAAAGGTAGAAGATGTACGGCACCACAAAACCCAGAACCGACGCCAGAAACTCGCGGATGTCGAAGAACCGCATCACAAATTGCGTGGCGAAGATTAAGAGCATCATTGCCACCAGCGGCGGGTAGAAGAGCGAGCCAATGCCAATCAGCAGGCCGCTCTCGAAGTAGAGCCGTTTCTGTTCGGGAATGCGCTCGCTGCCGAGAGTGCGCATCATAGCCATCATCAGGAAAAGATTGCCCAGCAAGGCGGGCAGCAGGTTGTAGTTGCGCGAGAAAAGGCTGATTATCAGCACAAAAAACAGCGGCGGCATTATCACCTTGTCTTCCACAATGATGAACTTCAAGTCGATGCGAAGCAGCAGGAAGGCTTCAATCAGCATCAGCGTGAAGGCTAAAAGTTGCGCCGTCCAGTAGGTGGGCAGCAGCAGTTGCCGAAGGTCGTGAAATAAGACGGAACCGTCAGTAATGGCCGGTGTCCACTGCGGGTTGCTGAAAACGGGCAGCCACAGCAGCACGGCTATGGCCACCGTGAACAGGTGCATTACAGGCGAGTTGCTCTTGAACAGTCTCAATAACATATCTTACAGTTTTTGAAGGTCTTGACCGATGTCGCGGCGGAAATATGCGCCGTCGAATTTTATGCCGCTGATGCTGCGGTACGACTTGTCGAGCGCGGGCTGAATGCCGTCGGCAAGCGATGTCACTGCCAGAACGCGTCCGCCGTCGGTGAGCACGCGGCCAGAGTCGGGTTTGGTTCCGGCGTGGAAGACGGTGCTTTCAGTCACGCTGTCAAGGCCCGTAATCTCGAATCCTTTCTTGTAACTTTCAGGATATCCGCCCGAAACCATAACAACCGTAATGGCTGTCTGTGCCTTCATTTCGGCTTTCATTCCGGCAAGGCGGCGCTGTGCGGTTGCGTTGAGCAGGTCGAGCAGGTCGCAGTCAAGGCGCGGAATGACAACTTCAGTTTCGGGGTCGCCCATACGCACGTTGTACTCAATCACAAACGGGTCGTTACCGCATTTTATCAGACCGAAGAAGATGAATCCGCGGTAGTCGATATTGTCTTCGCGCAAGCCTTTGATTGTCGGCTCGATGATGCGCGTGATTACCTTCTGTTTGAACTCGTCGGTGCAGAACGGAACGGGCGAAACGGCGCCCATACCGCCGGTGTTCAGGCCGGTGTCGTGCTCACCGATGCGCTTGTAGTCTTTGGCTTCGGGCAGCAGAACGTAGTCGCGGCCGTCGGTCAGCACAAAGAACGAGCACTCGATTCCCGACAGGAACTCTTCAATCACAACCTTTGCCGATGCCGAGCCGAACTGTCCGTCGAGCATTGTCTCAAGGCTGTCTTGTGCTTCTTTCAAGTCATTGATTATCAGAACGCCTTTGCCTGCGGCCAGACCGTCGGCCTTCAAAACGTAGGGGGCTTTCAGCGTCTCAAGGAAACGCTTGCCGTCGGCCACGGTGTCCTTTGTGAAACTGCGGTAGGCGGCTGTCGGGATGCCGTGCTTCTGCATAAACTGTTTGGCGAATTCCTTGCTGCCTTCGAGTTGCGCGCCTTCGGCCGAAGCGCCCACAACACCAACGTTCTTTGTGTCGGCGTCAGCAGCCAGAAAATCGGCAATGCCTTTGACAAGCGGCTCTTCGGGGCCCACAACCACAAGGTCGATGCCGTTCTTTTTCACAAACTCGCTGATGGCCTGAAAATCAGTAACCTTGATAGGCACGTTGGTGCCCACAGCGGCTGTTCCGGCGTTGCCCGGCGCAATGTACAGGTTCGACAGTTTCTTGCTTTGCGACACTTTCCACGCAATGGCGTGCTCGCGGCCGCCCGAGCCAATAATCAAGACGTTCATTATTTTTTGTTGTTAAAAAGTTTAAGAATCTGTTCAAGGTCTTCAGGGGTGTCAACCGACAGCCCTTCGTCGGAAGTGACGGCCGTCTGAATCGGGTATCCGTTCTCGAGCCAACGCAGTTGCTCAAGCGATTCGGCTGTCTCAAGGCTGCTCTTCGCCAGTTTGGTTATCTCGAGCAACGTATCCTTCCGATAGCCGTACATTCCAATGTGTTGGAAAAACGCGTGCTTTGCCAGCCACTCTTTCGGTTCGCTTCCGCGGATGTGCGGAATGGTCTGACGGCTGAACAGCAGCGCCTTGCCGTTCTTATCCACAACCACCTTCGGCTTGTTGGGGTTGAAGAGCGTCTGTTCGTTGTCAACCGGCTTGATGAGCGTGGCAATCTGCACCTGACTGTCGGCAAAAAGCCCGGCCAGCAGTTTAATCTGCCTTTCGGCGATGAAAGGCTCGTCGCCCTGAATGTTGATGACCACGTCAACCGACTGATTGTAATCGCGCTCGTATTTGAGCACGGCTTCAGCGCAGCGGTCGGTACCGCTCGGGTGCTTGTCCGATGTCATAACAACCTTTCCGCCGAACGCAAGCACAGCGTCGTAGATGCGTTGGTCGTCGGTGGCCACAACCACGTGCTCAAGCGCCTTCGACGCCTGCTCAAAAACCCGCTGCACCATTGGCTTTCCTCCAATGTCGGCCAACGGCTTGCCCGGAAACCGCGATGACGCGTAACGGGCGGGAATGATACCTAAAATGACCATATTCCGATAGTTTGGCGCAAAAGTAGAAAATATTTAGGCAAAAGGCATTAGTTTTTAGGTATTAGGAGTTGAGACATAAGGATATTTATCAACCGAATTTCAATCTTTTCAAAGCTGATAATCGTTTTCGATTGAAAAATAGTTAGATTTGTAAGATTAATGCCCGACAGGGTTATCGAAGACTTGATTATGAGCAACTTAGAAGCAAATAAAACCATGAATGGCTATAGGTGTTTGAAAATCTTTTTCATCATGCTGGCGACGGTTTTGCTTGCATCGTCACAAAGCGCTTATTCTCAAGAAGAAAATGCTGATAGCGAAGACACAACCGACCTCGTCCAACACAAAATCGACAGCGTGCTTAGCCTAATCTCACCCACCACCTCTGATAGTATCAAAGCGCTTTATTACAATAATATTGCCGCAATAACAGCCAGCATCGACACGGTAGTAAAATATGCTTTCCTCTCGCTGGATTTTTGCAAAAAAACCGATTCCCTTTTAATAGCCATCAACAACAGATACATTGCGTGGGCATACTATATGTTGGACGAGACTAAAACCGGGTTGCCGTACGCCGTGAAAAGCACCAATTTGATTGAGAGCTGTAAAGACTCGATTAGGCTGATAAACAACTACAGGCTAATGGCAAAGATTTACGAGGATTTGAACAAAACTGACAGCATCAAATATTACCTTAACAAGGCTTTGGAGATTAGCATCAAGACGAAAGACACGGCAGAGATTACGCAATGTTACAAGTTTTTGGGCATAATGCACTGCAACAAAGGATTTTACAACGAATCGATAAATTGTTACAAAAAAGGAATTGAACTTGACTCGCTGATAGGTGATGCGCTGGAGTACGCTTACGGCTACTATCGCATTGGCGAGGTTTATACACTGACACACAACAATATATCCAACACCTACAAAGCCAAAGACTATCTTACGAAATCAATCCGCATACAAGATTCCATAAACTCGAAAATCGCATATTACATAACCAACAAATATTTAGCATACAGCTCTTTAGCCGATGTTTATATCAGCCTTGCACAAAACACCGGCAACAACAAATACGCCGACAGCTGCTATTACTACACAAAGAAGACGATTGACTATTTCACTAAGCAGGGACGCACCAGCAACGCCACCGTCTGCGGGTACACCTATGTGAAATATCTGAAATACTACAAGCGCTACAGCGAAGCTCTGGCTTTTATGAAGAGGTTGAAGCAGCATTTCGGCGACGAGACAAACCAATATGCGTTTATGGAGTACTACACTTGTCTGAAAGACATTTACATCTGCTTGGGCGATTACAAAAACGCATACGAATGTTTCGAGAAAGCAAGCAAATGCCGCGATGAGATTGTGAACGACAGCGTAATGTTCGCATTGGCCGACGCCAAAACCGACCAGGCAATGATGATTGAGCGTATGGACCGCGAAAATGCCGAGAAACTGTTCAATGCCGAAAAACGCAGGATGCGCGTGGTAATTATATCGCTCTGGATAGGATTAAGCTTGGTTATGGTTGTTATTGGATTGATAATAAGAGTTTTGATTGTCAAGAAACGCTCCAACGCCGAACTATTGAAGAAAAACGCGGCTTTGGCCGAACAGAAAGAGGAAATCCGCGTCCAGCGCGACGAGATTGAGGAGCAGCGCGACACCATCAAGGCGCAAAGCGATGAAATTCAAGCCAGTATCAACTACGCGCAGCGAATACAAAACTCGTTGCTGACGCCCGCCGACACCATCGACGCTATCTTCCCCGACCATTTCCTGCTCTACAAACCCCGCAACATTGTGAGTGGCGACTTCTACTGGATTGGCCAGTTTGGCGACAACAAGGTGTGCATAGTAGCCGACTGTACCGGCCACGGCGTGCCGGGCGGCTTTATGAGTTTGTTGGGAATGACCAATTTGAACTATATTGTCGGTCAGGAAATAAGTCCCGACGCCATACTTAACAAACTGCGCAATGCGATAATAGCGAACCTGCGCCAAAGCAAAACCGACACAGCCGCACAATATGCCAACGAACCTGTCGGGAACAGCCATTACGACTATGTGCTCGACGGCATGGACGTAGCGGCCTTCGTGGTGAACGAACGCCAGATGACACTTACCTTTGCCGGAGCCAACAATCCGCTGGTGCTCATTCGTGACAATGCCGTTCAAGTGATAGAAGCCAACAACATGCCCGTTGGCATCTCAATGAAGATGGAGCCGTTCAAATCCGTCACTATGGAGCTACACAAGGGCGACTGCATATATGCCTATTCCGATGGTTTCCAAGACCAGTTCGAGCACGGCTCGGACCAGAAATTCAAAAAGAGCCAACTGCGCAATCTGCTCCTTGATATTCACCTGCGACCAATGTCGGAACAAATGGATATTCTGAACCGCACATTTGAAGAGTGGCGCGGCCCCGTCGAGAATCAGACCGACGATGTGGTGATTATGGGTGTGAGGGTTTAACGTAAACGAAAACGTGAACTGAAGGCACTAACAAAAAAAAACTTACTTTTAGACAAAAAATTGACAATGAAACGCAAACAGACATTAAAATACTTCTTCGCCTTGCTGACGGCGATTTTAGTGTTTATGCTGCCGTTAGCCACCCATTGTCAGGATGAAGGTCCCGACACTATCGGTTTTGTCGAGCTTGAGCAGCCCACACACAAACCCGTTGAGATAAAACAACGCCAGCCCGACATTGAGAAGGCAAAGCAATACTGCGAGTTGGCGTCACAATCCGACAATGTCGACACCATAATGAAATACGCGGCACTCTCGCTTGAGTACTGCAAATCGACCGATTCGGCTTTGATATCGTCGGATTACTACGAACTCGGCTATGCCTATTACATGAAAGATGAAGCCCGCGACGCATTAGATTACACATTTAAAGCAATACATGTGTACGACGACTCCACCAAAAACAAATACGTTGCACAGGCATTTCTTGGCGTGGGGCTTTGCTACGAGGATTTGAACGAGCCCGACAGCATTTTCCTCTATTTCAACAAGGCTCTGCAAATATACATCACGCTGCGCGACACAGTAGGCGTTGCCGTAACCTACAAAGACTTGGCCGATGTGTATATGCACATGAAAATGTACGCCAACGCCGAAACCAACTACCAGAAAGCGTTGCAGTACGCCACCCTCTTAAACGACACGCTTGAAATGGCAAAATTCTACCGATGCGTTGGCCAGCTGCTCTCGAAAAAATCGGACACCACAATCAACCGCGCCATCGAGAATCTGAAAAAGTCGATTTATATGTTCGAGTCGAAGAACACCGATATCGAAGATTATATAACTGAGACACACTGGGCATACACCGACCTTGCAAGAGCATACATCAAAATGGCGAATATGACAGGCAAACGGGCATACGCCGACAGTTGCTATATGTATATCAGCAAGGTGGGCAACTACAATCTGAAAGTAGGCGACATTTTCAGTTACCTCACCGACCGCTACACTTACATCGACTACCTTGTGTTTTTCCACCGATACGATGAAGCTTTGGCCAATTTGCTGAAACTTGAGAAATATTTCGACGACGACACTCCCGCCGCCGACTGGAAAACCTATCATTGGCGCCTACACGAAGTGTACCAGTTCCTCGAAGATTACAAAAACGCGTTAGCCCACTACGAGAAGTTCGACGAATACAAGTCGGCGCAGGTGAACGAGAACACCCTAAACGCAATAAAAAACACCGAGGTGGAGCGCACACGCATGATTGAAGCACTGAAACGCGAGAACGAAGCCAAGCTTCATGCCGCCGAGCGCCAACGGATGCGTATTGTCAACATCTCGCTTATCGGCGGACTGGGATTGTTCCTCCTGCTGATATTTTACATTGCCAGAGTGCTGCAAATCAAGCATAAATCAAACACCGAGCTGGCAAAGAAAAATACACTTTTGGCCGAAAAGAACGCCATATTAGCTGAGCAGGCCGAAGAGATTCGGGCTCAGAACGACGAGATTATGGAGAAAAATGAGGAGATTATGGCGCAGAACGACGAGATTATAAAGCAGAATGAGGAGATTCATGCTCAGGCCAAGACCATCAAAGAGCAGAGCGAGGAGATTCACGACAGTATCAACTACGCCCGCCGAATCCAGCGTTCGCTGCTCACGCCATCGAAAACCATCGCAACAATCTTCCCCGACTATTTCATACTCTACAAACCGCGCAACGTGGTCAGTGGAGACTACTACTGGGTGGGCCAGTTTGGCGACAACAAAGTTAGCATTGTGGCCGACTGCACAGGTCACGGCGTGCCGGGCGGCTTTATGAGTGTATTGGGAATGGCCAACTTAAATTATATTGTGGCTCAAGAGATTACACCCGACAAAATTCTAAACCACCTGCGCGAGGCCATAATCACCAACCTGCGCCAGCGGGCCGATGTCCACACAGCCCTTCACGATGCCGAACACCCCACGGCGAAAGTCGATACCAGCGACCGCAGCCGCGATGGTATGGACATTGCGGTTTATGTGGTGAACGAAAAGCAAATGAAACTCTCCTACGCCGGCGCCAACAATCCGCTTGTGCTCATCCGCGACAACGAGGTGCAAGTGCTCAAGGCCGACCGTATGCCAGTCGGCATCCACGAGTGCCTCGACCCGTTCCAATGCACCACCATCGACATTCAAAAAGGCGACTGCATCTACACCTTCTCCGACGGTTTCCAAGACCAGTTCAATGCCGAGACGGGCAAGAAATTTATGAGCCGCCGCCTGCGCGATTTGCTGCTCGAAATCCATCAGCAGCCGATGGCCGAACAAAAGAAAATGCTGAACATTGTTTATGAGGAGTGGCGCGGTCCATCCGAAAATCAGACCGACGATGTAGTGATTATGGGAGTAAGGATTTAATGAACCTTATTATTCTCTATTTTTGCCGAAAAAAATGGGACACATTCTGCGCATAAAACATCTTCTCATTTCATTTGCGGCAACATTTGTGCTGATGCCGCAAACAACTGTTTTTGCGCAACCCGAACCCGACAGTGTTCTGGTGCATCGTGCCGATTCCATTTTGCTGAAAGCCGACGAGTCGATGCAGAAATACGACTACCGGAACGCCGCCCGCCAATTCAGAAAGGCTGTGGAAACTGTGGAAAACATTACCGACCTGGTTTCAAAAATCCGCATTTATCTGACTGTTGCTCAAGGAAATATGATTGCGAATCCAAACCATTCGCTCCGTTATTTAAACCCTGCGCTGGGGTTCAGCAACTCGTTGAGAGACACCAATTTGCTTGCAACCTGTTACCGCATGCTCGGACTTGACGCACAGAACACCGGCTATTTGCTTACAGCCGAGGACTATACATTGTATGCGGCTCGTTTAGACTCAGCTTCGCACAATCCGAATCTGGCTCAAAGCCTGTGCCTTTTGGGCAATATCTATTCGAGTTTGGCAGAGCGGCAGCATTCCGACTCCATAGCACGTCTCGCTATCGTCTATCTTAAAAACACGCTGCACCAGTGCGACTCGTTAGGCATTGAGGGCAAAACGCGCGACGCCGCCATTCTGGGACTTGCCAGCGCATATATCGGCCTTGCCGAAATCACTGACAATAAGCGTTATACCGACACTTGCAATCTCTATTTCACGCAGGTGAAAGACTCGCCGAATCTTGACATTTTAGCAGCGAGAACGGTGAATGCCGTGAATGTCCGCTATCTTATCCAACGGAAAAAATTTCGTCAGGCTTTGGACTTTATCAATGCCGACTCAATTTCATACTTCAGGACGAAGGTCGGTCAGGCCGAATACCACCGCAATCTGTATAAGATTTACGAAGCTCGCGGCAGTTACGGCAAGGCGTTTGTACACCTGAAACTTTACACCGATATCGACAACGAAATCCACGGCGAGAACAGTGTCCGCACAGTAGTTACATCGGCAAACAGAAAATCGGCCGCCATTGAACGCTTAAGCCACGAGGCCGAGATTCGCGTTTTTGAGGCCGAACGAAGCAAGATGCAGGTGATAAACATTTCGCTGGCGTGCGGTCTGATAGTAGTGCTGCTGGCGGTGTTTTTAGTGTACCAAATGCTGCAAACAAAGCGACGCGCCAACGCCGACCTGGCCCGTAAGAACACTGAGCTGGCCGAACAGAAAGAAGAAATTGAAACTCAACGCGATACCATAAAAAAACAACGCGACGAGATACAGGAAAGTATCAACTACGCACGCCGAATACAACGGTCGCTACTCACGCCCGAGGAGACCATTTCAAGCATTTTTCCCGACCATTTTCTGCTCTACAAACCGCGCAACGTTGTCAGCGGCGACTACTACTGGGTGGGCCAATTCGGCGACAACAAAGTCTGTATTGTGGCCGACTGCACGGGCCACGGCGTGCCGGGCGGCTTTATGAGTGTGTTGGGAATGACCAACTTGAACTGGATTGTGCGTCAGGATATCGGACCTAACGAAATATTGAACCGCTTGCGCGAGGCCATAATCACCAACCTGCGCCAGCGCGACGATGCTCCAACCGCCCTTCAGGACGACGGCGAGCCATACTCGTTTGTCGAGCGCAGCAGCGACGGTATGGATGCGGCCGTTTATGTCATCAACGAGCAACAGATGAAACTAGCCTTTGCCGGCGCAAACAACCCGTTGGTGCTTATCCGCAATGGTGAGGTCCAACTGCTGAAAGCCAATAAGATGCCCGTGGGCATTTACGCGCGGATGAATCCGTTCGAGAACACCGTTGTTGACTTGCAAAAAGGCGACTGCATTTACACCTATTCCGACGGTTTCCAAGACCAGTTCAGCAGCGATAACGACCGCAAATTCACCGGACGCCGCTTGCGCGAACTACTGCTAAATATCCACCAGTGCCCAATGTCGGAACAGAAGGAAATACTGAACCGCACCTACGAGGAGTGGCGCGGCCCCGCTGAAAACCAAACCGACGATGTGGTGATTATGGGAGTTAGGATTTGATTTTCCTTTACTTATCATCCCTCGCCTTGCTCTTGTTGACAACGCCCACACCCACAAACACCATTGCGGCGGCCAGGACCTTGCCCACCGTCAACGTGTCCATACCTACACAAATGCTCGCAACAGCGGCAATTATTGGCTGTAAGTAACCATACATACCCACAAGCGTGGGACGCAGGCGTTTTTGCCCGTAAGGAATCAGGAAATAGGAAACGAATGTGGCGAAGAACACCAAAAATCCTATGTCGGCAAGCAACTTACCCGAAAACTGACTGTAATTGGCCGACAGCAAGTCGGATGCGCCAAACGGCAGAGCCGCCACCATCGAGAAGGTGAACATCCATTTCATGAACGTCACAACATTGTAGCGCGAAATCAGCGGCCTGAAAATGCCGAGATACATGGCGAAAAACAGTCCGTTCAGAATCATGAGGCCAATGCCCAAGGGTGTCGATTTATCTACGGCGCCCGAATCGTAAACCGAATTGAATATTAGGAAAATAACGCCAGAAAAACTAATCGCCACGCCAAGTATTTTCTTCAGCGTAATGGGCTCTTTGATAAATATAGCCGACACAAACATTGTCATTATAGGCGTCATGGTTGCCACAATGGTGGCGTCCATCGGAGTTGTTATGGTGATGGCTTTCAAGAATGAAATCTGCGTCAGGAAAAGACCAAGCATCGAAGCGATGAAGATGGCTCCCAAGTCGCGCAAGGGCACTTTCTCCTTCGGTGTGAACATCGACAAAAGCCAGAACAGCACCGCCGCACCAATGGAGCGTATGCAGAAAAGGGCAATGGGTGACAAAAGAGCAAAGTTGGCAATGTCTTTGCACACAATGGTGTTGAGACCAAAAATAACGTATGCGAAAAACGCAGCTAAATGCCCAAATATCAAATCCTTTGATTTCATCGTCGCCTATCGGTTTTGCGCGGCAATGTTAATCAAATTATCGGCACGGAGTCACTCTTGAAAAAGAGCCTCAACATTAACGCCCGGAACCTGCCTACTTGCAGAGGCTGAACTCAAACGGCTTATCAAAATTGCGGTGCCAATAGTATGTGACTGAGGGCCTTGTAAGGTTCATCACCATTGTCCACTGCGTTCCGCCAATAAAATTCTCGCCCCACGGCTGCTGCGCGACTGAAAAAATGGCCTCGCCGAACTGCTGCGGGTCCATAACACCTTGCGACTCATCGTAAAGCTGGCAAAGACGGTCGTAGCGCATGTCACCGAAAACCCAACCGGCATTGAGTTTCTGCTGGCACAAATAGTGGTTGGCGACAGCTTGCGTCTCTGTAACAATCATCTGGTTATCGACATATTCCACAACAACGCTGCGGCCCTTAGCATCGGACATTGCATAGTGGTGAGCCGCGCCAATGTCGGAGTGCATGTCTATTTTGCCAAGCAAATCGACAGCCTCGTCAACCGTGGCGGCGTTTTTCAACAGATAGGCGATAGCCGAAGTGGTGGTGAGTGCCGGTTTGCCCGTATTCTGATGTGTTTCGACAGCGTCGCCTGCCATCAAGTCGGCAATGGCAAAACCCCTCTCGTTGATACCATCAAGCGCAAGGAACAATCCACTCAGCGCAATATATTGATTGACAAACCCTTCAGGCACCCAACCTTCGCCGAATCCGTAGAATTCCACGTTGAATGTCGAAATGTACTCGTAGCCGCGTTTGGGCTTGGTGCGCAGAATAACGGCCGTAGCCGACGGATAGTCAAAATTTCGGCCCATCAGCACATTGCCGTTGTCAGAGCATGCCGTGAGCGTCGAGCAGCCGAATTTTGCCGTGTCGGGCGTTGCCGTCGGTGTGTAGTATCCTTTCGACAAAAAAAGATTGATGTATGACACCACCTCTTGTGAATTTTTTGCGCCGCCTTTCTCAAGAAATTCGTCGAAGCCGTCATCGCCTTCGTATTCCATATAGTAAATTCCGTCGTCTAACTTAACGACCGACATCGCGCCTTTCACCATTGGGCCAAAAGCGCTCCAAACGCACACGCACACGGCCACAATTAGACCGAGGATGCATAACAATGTGATTTTTAATAGTTTTTTCATATCAGTTTCAGTTTTTTGCGACACGAAAATAACAATATATGCGAAACACGTTATATTTGATTGTTTTTCATCCTTAAATCAATTATTGATTATGAAAAAGATATTTGTTTTGACATTGGCATTTATACTAGCAGCAGGCTCACTGTCAGCACAAACCATTGTTGACAGCGTTCTCTATATCAACGAGGGCACTACCGAAATAAAAGGGCAGGCTTACTACGGAAAAAACACATTCAAAAAAGTTGTGATTCCTTCGTCGGTTACAAAAATCGGAGGTCTTGCGTTCCATAGTTGCACAAAACTTGAAGAAATCGAAATTCCGGCTTCGGTTGACACGATTGGCAATGCGGTGTTCCAAAACTGCACATCGCTTACAAAAGTCACGTTGCACAACGGGCTTAAAAATATGAGTTACAGGCTGTTCAAAAGTACGGCAATCAAGGAAATCACCATCCCTGCGTCAGTATCAGAATTTGGCAACGAGTTGTTTTCAGGTTGCGACAGCCTGACAACAATCAATGTTGACAAATACAGCGATGCCCATGCGTTTTTCAATACCGATTCGCGAATGAGACTTACCGACAACGAACCCGCTCAAACCAAGGAGCAATGGATTGCCACGGCAAAATACAATATCCTTGACAACGGCATTCTGTATGTCGGGAGCAAAGTGACAAAAATCAACGACAAACAATACGACGACAATGATTCCATTATTGAAATTCGGTTTTCGAAAACGTTGGAAAAAATTGGCAATCAGGCCTTCAGAAATGCCGACGGACTGACAAAAGTGGTTATTCCGGGAAATGTGAAATTGATTGGTGACGGAGCGTTTGCTTCTTGCAAGAATCTTGAGGAAGTTGTCTTTGAAGAAGGCGTTGAACAACTCAATGTATATGCTTTTTACAGTTGTCCAAAACTGGTTTCTGTTACGGTGCCGCTGTCGCTTCAGAAAGTCAATCCTGACGCGATTTATTCAGATAACCAATCGACACGTTATATTCACTGCTATTTAGGCAGCGAGGCGCATCAGCTTGCATTGAAAAAGAAATTTGAAAAAATCGACATTATCGGCATTGATAATGAACGTATTGACAGCATCGATTTGAAATGTTTGCAGCTTACAGCAAACAAGACCGTCAAGGCTGGAATGTTCCAAAACCTGCCGTTTGAACAGATTGACCTTGGCGTCGATATTACTGAAATCGGGGAAAACGCTTTCAATGATAAATCGATTCTCCGTGCAAAGCGAGGCTCCTTTGCCGACACTTGGGCGAAGCAGCACGGCTATTACCTCTGCGGTGTTCTTGCCGATGTGAACGTTTATACCAAAGACTCTTCGAAGCAAATTGAGGAAGATTTCACACGGATTTTGTGCGATGATGATTCATACGCAAACTGGACCAAGTACAAATTCAAAGTGCAGGAACCTATTATGGTTGAGGAAGTTGACGGAAAATTTGTTCTGACTTCGTTCTTGCTTGAGCCTTGCAAGAATGTTACAGTCAGCAAAGACGGCAAAGCAATTATCAGCAACAAAACCATTCAACCACTGACACGCACAGTGCTATGTGATGCCGACGGTGAGTATGATTTTGAAATTCAGTCAGATGACAGTCTTTACAACGTTTTTACCTCAATGGATACAGTGCTCGACTGGACGGTTTCTTTCATTGGCGATTATGTCAGAAAGACCGAATCGGGAAACACTGGCGTTCCATATTTAAAAATGAGTCCTGTTTTTTGTCGCGAGTGGATAGCAACAATCTGTAATCACGCATACGTTATAGCAAGCAACGAATACAAAGAATATTGTTTCTGGGCTGTTGACGAAAAATGGTTGGTTACAGATGAGGCTCAGACTCAATTTCTTACACACGAGCAGATGGCTGCACTTTTGGAGAAAACCCATACCCACACATTCCGCTTGGGGCGCTGTGGCGGCGGCGGTTTGGGTGCCGTAGGCGGAAGCGGCTTGCTATTGTTAAACGGGTGGATACGTTATTTAGGTTACAATGGCGGAGCCTTCTATCATGAGTTTTCGCATAATATGGGCTATAATCACAACGATGGTAATATGTGCAACCAAGGAGTTGACAACGGCTACGGCGAAAAAAGCTGGCAGTTGATGGGAACAAAAATATTCCGGCAACTTTTTGATGCGGGCAAACTGCCTTATACCAACCAAAATCTTTTGAACTCCCATATATTCTCAAGCAATGAGATGTACGCACCCGACCCTGACGAGGATGTTGTAAAAGACAGTGTGCTTTATATTAGTGACAGTTCGCCTCGTCCTGATTCACATAAGAACCAGACCGATTTCACAAAAGTTGAAATGCCATCGTCGGTGTCCGTAATCGGCAATTCGGCATTTTATGGTACTGCCATTCAAGAAATTACAATTCCGTCAAGCGTGCAGCGAATTGAGAAAAATGCATTTTACAACTGCGCTAATCTGAAATCTATAACCATCCCCAACAGCGTGCGTGAAATCGGCGACAATGCGTTCACAAACACAGGAATCGACACCATTGTGATTCCTGAAACAGTCACAACGCTCGGAAAATTAATTGCTTCGAAAGGCGTTGTTTGGAAAGTAAAATACGGCAGTGCGGCGTACTATGCGGCGTTGGAAGACAATTATCCGATAGTGCTTGAGCCTGAATTCAATGAGGAAAATGCAGCACAAATCATTGCCGAAAGCAAAAATGCCAAAGCGGCTTCAACCGAAGGCTGGCAATCGGACGATTTCACTTCGAGTTACGAACGCCGCACTTGGGATTTCTCAAGCGAGCTGAAAGGCGCGGGCACTTACACCATAACATTCAAATACACAGGCGGTTCGAATATGCTCTGCCTTGCCGACGCACTCTTCACTGCTGATGGAAAGGCAATAGCATTCGTTGCCGAGCGGCGCACGGCTGGTTTAAATCCCAAACAGATTGTATATGAGATTTCCGTTCCCGCCGAAACCAAGAATTTGATGCTCTACGCCCTTGCCAAAACTGGCGGTGGCACTAATTCAAAAGGAACAATAACCGTTAGTTACCAGCCAAGTAATGAGAACGGAAACGATGACGATGACGATAACAATGACGATAACAATGACGATAACAATAACGGAAACGATGACGATAACGAAAACCAAAATGGGAATAACGAGAACGAAAACCAAGACACCGAAACCTCTGTAACCGAACAATTTGCCAACATAAATATTTACGTCCAAGGCCGCACCATTGTGGTTGAAAACGCCACCGATGAAATTTTTGTTTACAATACCATGGGAAGATTGGTCGGTAGAGACGTTGCGCGCAACGTCTCTACAATAACCATTGAAAAATCAGGGATTTACATTGTAAAAATTGGCAATTTGGCAAAGAAAATATTTGTGGAATAAAACATGAAAAAGATATTCGCTTCAATACTATCGTTTTTGCTGGCGGCAGGCTCGCTGGCGGCGCAGACCATTGTTGACAGTGTGCTGACAATTGCTGACGGCACCCAAACCATAGTTACAAACGCTTACAGCGAGAACAACGATTTTGTTAAGGTTGTGATTCCTCAATCGGTTACAAAGATTCAGGGTAATGCGTTTTTCAAATGCGAGAATTTGCGCGAAGTTGTTATCCCTAACGGAGTTACATCAATGGGACAGCAGATTTTCTGGGGCTGCAAGTCGTTGGAATCGGTCAAACTGCCAACAGGCATCAGCGAGATTCCTTTGCGATGCTTCCAAGGTTGTACATCACTGAAAATCATCAAAATACCTGACAATATTACCGCTATCGGAAGCCACGCATTTTATAACAGCGGTATTGAGCAACTTACAATTCCTGAAAGTGTTACGTCAATCGGCAAAAACGCACTAAACACTTCGAGCCTGAAAACCATTGAGATACCAACGTCGGTTACATCGCTTGGCGAACTTGTGTTCAGCAAAAGTACGATAATCAGCAGCACGAGCGAATATGTTCAGAATTATGTGCTTGAAAATGAATATCAACTTGCTGATAGTTATATAATTACCGATAGCGTGCTCGTTTTCCGCGAAGGAATAAAAACGATACCCGAAAAAATGTTCCGTGGTAATCGAGAGATTACCGAAATCCGACTGCCACTGACATGCACCAAAATCGGGCAGTATGCTTTCGCCGAGATGCCGTTTTTGAAAAAAATCACAGGCCTCGACAGCGTTAAAACTTTGGAACGCAGCGTTTTCTACAAGTGTTGGAATCTTGCGGAAGTATCCATGCTGAAATCCGTTGAATCGGTCGGCATCAATGCTTTCAAGCACTGCTCGCGGCTGCGCAGCCTCTATGTGCCATCCTCACTTACCTCCATCGGCAGCGAGGCGTTTTATGGAAACACGATTGTTATTGCTGAATCCGATGCATACGTCAGGCAATGGCTGGCTGACTCTGTCAATTGTCCGCATTTCACAATTATGACGAAGCTGTCGGAAACAGAGCCTGAAACCGATTCGCGAAATATCGATTTTTTCTGCGAGACGGGGTGGAGTCTGTCCGATTTTCTGCTCGACGCTATTCCGTCGCCTGGTGTTGAACGGCTTGGCTGCTGGTGCACGGCATTCTCGCAGATACTTTATAATCTGCAAGTTGTCCCAACTGGAACCACCGATTATCTGTATAAGGATTATGGCACAACAACCACCGTTGATTTTGGTGCGGAACAGATTGATTTCTCGAAAATTCTGAAAGAACTTGACGGCAACGCTTCTGCTGCGGAAAAACGAATGACCTCGCTCTACTGCTGGTACTGCCTTGCTGCTATGGGTGCGAAGCACAACAGTTCGGCGTTCCGCAAAACACTTGAGGCTTATTATCCAGTCCAGACATCGCAGATTTTTTCATCGGAGGGCCGTGAGCAGGTTGAGGCGTTTCTGCTTGAGCATCTGCAAAATAAGCGAATTGTGATGGCTTACCGAGAAGGCAGCGGCACAGGACACGCCATGTGCATCGACGGCATTCGGTTTGTCGGCGGTACCACTTACGCACATTTCAACTGGGGTTGGGGCCACACAAGCGACGGCTGGTACGACCTATGGGGCGTCTGGAACACAGCGGTTGTCAAACTCGATGACCCTTCGTTTTACTTGATGGGAATTGAAAAAAGCAACGGTGGTAACGGCTCTGCCGAACCGCAAGATTTGGATTCTTATCCTGAAATGAATTCGGCAGTCTGGAAATCGGGCGATTTTACAACAGATTGGAACACATACGTTTGGAAGTTTGAAGGCGATGGATTTGTCAAAGGCGAGAACTTAATCAGCTTCACTTATGCCGACGGCGCCGCCTTGCGTTTGAAGGATGCGGAGATATATGCCGACGGCAAGCTTGTCGCCATTGACGAAGCGGAGTACACCGCCGACAAAAAACAACCGATTTTGTACAATTTTACTTTGGGATTCATTCCTAAACAAATCATTATCAAGGCCGAAGCGCATGCCGATGGCGGCACGGACTCCAACGGAACCATTGGTGTGAATCTGCCAAATTACAATGCCAGTGCCAATAAAGTGATGAAATTCCAACAGTTCAAAACCGCCGATGGATTGGGCGTAATTGGCTGTTACACAAATATTCCGCTTTATACAGATTATGACCTGATTGAACGATTGGTGATTAACTGCCACGGCTCGCCACCATCGCCTGATGTTTTTTTCACATCGGCTTACGAACAGCTTGCTTCGTACAGCTCCAAATGTCTGCGCACATCGCTGATTATCGCACCATGGTTTTATTCCAAATCAACAATCACTTCCGATTGGCTCGATAATGTGATTTTCTTCGCGGGCGAGCAGTCATCGGGAGCCAGCAATTCAATGCTGATGGACGAGACCGAAATCAACCTTTCCGCCTTCGACTATCTTGACCAGATTATTGAATATGTACTGTCGTCGGGCGATTTCCCGAATGTCAAGGAAGTTTGGGTAATGGGAATGAGCGCTGGCGGGCGACTGATGCAGCGCTACTCAATGCTGAACGCTGTTCAAAACAGCCATACGGCGATAGATTTCAAGTATGTCTGCAAAGCCATTCCCGATTATCTGCAGCCAACCGAGGAGTCATTATCAGCCTCATCCACAAGTAGTTATATGGAAAGAAACGGACTATCGGCCGAAAAAGTGATTGAGCAGTATAAAACGAGAAAAATACTCTACATAACTGGCACAAACGACTCTCAACAGTATTTGGAAAATATGGATGCTTTTGAGCAGAATGTCAAGGGTTTATGTGGCGACAACTACAATGAGACAAAGCTGTTTTACAAACTTGACGGCGCAGGACATTCCGAGCCCTCGCTGACTAAAAGTGCGATGGTTAAAGATTTTTTGTGGGGAGATAAAAACGAAGAAGAAGAAACAAACAACAACGAAAATAATAACCCCGAAACCTCTGTAACTGAACAACTTACCAACCCAAACATCTACGCCGCAAACCACGCAATTATAATCGAGAACGCCACCGACGAAATCCGCGTTTTTGATGTTATGGGGCGATTGGTTTGTAGGGACGCGATTCATCGCGTCCGCACAGGAATAACAATGATAAATGTTGAAAAATCAGGAATTTATATTGTTAAAATAGGTACATTGGCGAAGAAAATAATAATCGAATAAAACCATTGATTATGAAAAAGGTTGTGGCTCTTACATTTGCGGTTTTGTTGTCGGCTGGCTCGTTGGCGGCGCAAACCATTGTTGACAGCGTGCTGTATATCAACGAAGGAACAACCGAAATAAAAGGGCAGGCCTACTACGGGAAAAAAACATTCAAAAAAGTGGTGATTCCTTCGTCGGTTACAAAAATCGGCAGTCTTGCGTTCCATAGCTGCACGAATCTTGAAGAAATCGAAATTCCTGCATCGGTAACAACAATTGGCAATGCTGCGTTTCAAAACGATTCGGCACTCACAAAAGTTACACTACACGAAGGTCTTACCAATTTGAGTTACAGTTTGTTCAATAGTACGGCAATCAAAGAAATCACAATACCATCGACCGTGACGGAATTTGGAAACGAATTGTTCGCTAATTGCAACAATCTTACCACAATCATGGTTACTAAATATAGCGAAGCCCATGCGTTTTACAACACCGACCCTCGAATGAAACTTACTGACAACGAGCCCACACAAACAAAAGAGCAATGGATTGCCTCATCGAAATACAATATTATTGACGAAGGTATTCTGTATGTCGGTCTTGGTGTGACGAAAATCAACAACAATCAATACAAAGATAATCAAGAGATTACTGAGATTATATTCAAAGATACAACTACCGAAATCACCACAATCGGAACTTCGGCCTTCCGTAATTGTACAGGCTTGACGAAAGTTGTTATTCCAGGAAATGTCAAAAACATCGGCGACTGGGCGTTTGCAGGCTGTACGAATCTTGAAGAAATTGTGTTTGAGGAAGGCGTGCAGAAACTGACTGTGTATGCGTTTGTTGATTGTCCCAAACTACAATCGGTTACATTGCCAAAGTCGATTCAATCAATCAAAAAGGAGAATATTCTGACAGAAAATAAATCTACAAGAATGTTCCATTGTTGGTTAGGAAGCGAAGCGTATCGCATTGTAACGGATAACGGCAATAAAGTTGATATTATCGGCATAGATATGGAACATGCCGATAGTATTGATTTGAAGTATTTGGCCATTTCCGACAACATAACAATCAAAGCAGGATTGTTCCAGAATTTGGCGTTTGAACAGATTGACCTGAACAACGATATTACTGAAATCGGTGAAAATGCATTTCATCCGAATACAATCATCCGCATGAAAAGCGGCTCGTTTGCCGATACGTGGGCAAAAGAGAATGGTTACTATCTGTGCGGCGTGCTTGCCGATTTGAATTATTATTCAAAAGACGCTTCGAAACAGATTAAAGAGGATTTCACACGAATTTTGTGCGACGATGATTCTTATTTAAACTTAAATTCTTACAAATTCAAAATACAGGAACCACTGAAGTTGGAAGAAATCGATGACAAACTCGTGCTGACGTCGTTTATGCTATATCCGTGTGAGAATGTTACAGTTACAGACAAAGAAGGGAATAAACTCATCAGCAACAAAACAATCTATCCGTTGACGCGAACCGTATTGTGTGATTTTGATTTTTTAGAAGACAGCGTTGAGCATTACACGCTTACAACCAACGATGCTTTTTATCAACGACTTGTCTCTATTTCGACAAAATGGACCATCTCTTTTAATAGCAGCCCTCATCCACCCGTGAATTTGAAACCTGTTCATGCCCGCGAGTATATTGCAGGCATATATAATGTGGCCTATATTTTTGGTCTGCCAGAATATGCGGCTCGTTGTTACGAAGCGGTTGAAAACAAAACCCTTGCAACAAATGAAGAACTGACAGAATTCTTGACGAAAGAACAGATGGAAGAATTGTTGGAAAAATCGTTGAATTGTTCAATTGTTCTTATGAAATGTAAAGACGGATTTGGGGTAGCTGGCGGAGCTTCAATTTATTTGGATAATCATTGGATTTTAGGCCTTTCACAAGGCACTCCCAACGGTTTTTGGCATGAATTTTCGCATAATATGGGCTGGGGGCACGAGGATGGTAATATGTGTAACGATGGCCGTCCCGAGCCATTCAATGTGGACTGGCCGAAAATTGGCAGTATTTTATATCAAGAAGAATATGAAAAAGGAACCACACCATACAATGGGGGAACAGCATTTTTCAATTCGAAGAATTTTTCGGGCGAATATCTCAATGCTCCCGAACCCGAAGCGGATACTGTTATAAACAACGTTCTCTATATCGGTGAGGGGATGCCTCGTGTGGAATCTTACAAAAATCAAACTGACTTTACTAAAGTTGTGCTTCCTTCGTCAGTGGAAGTAATTTATAGTTCTGCTTTCTCTGGCACAAAAATCGAAGAAATAGAATTGCCTTCAAGTATTAAGAAAATTGAAAAAGAAGCATTTAATTCGTGCGAAGGGATGGCATCAATAACCATTCCCAACAGCGTGAAGTCAATCGGCAACGCTGCTTTTCAAAACTGCACCGCGCTTACTTCGGTGGAAATACCCAATAGCCTACGAGAAATAAATTACAGACTGTTTAAGGCTTCGGGACTAACAGAAATCACCATTCCAAGCACGGTTAAAGTTATTGGCAAAGAAGCATTTGCCGACTGCCAGAATTTGAAAACCGTGGTGATTGAGGACGGAGTGCGGAAAATCGGCGACAATGCGTTTTCGAACACAGGAATTGATACGATTGTGATTCCAGAAAGTGTTACAATGATTGGCAAAAACATAACATCGAAAAACGTTGTATGGGTTGTGGAAAAAGACAGTTACGCACACAAATTCGCCGAAGAGAATAATATGACTTTCAGAATAAAAACCGAAAACGGTAACCAGAACGAAGGAGAAAATAATAACCTCGAAACCTCTGTAACCGAACAATTTACCAACATAAACATATACGCCGCAGGCCGCACCATTGTGGTTGAAAATGCCACCGACGAAATCCGTATTTATGATGTTATGGGGCGATTGTTATGTAGGGATGCCACACGCAACGTTTCCACCGAAATTTGCGTCAATGAATCAGGTGTTTATATTGTGAAAACAGGGGATATGACAAGGAAAATTGTTATTAAATAATTAATTGATTATGAGAAAGATTGTGGCTCTTGCATTTGCGGTTTCGTTGTCGGCTGGTTCGTTGCTGGCACAAACCATCACCGATAGCGTTCTTTATATCAACGAAGGCACCACCGAGATTGCTTACAAAGCCTACTATGGAAGAACGGATTTCAACAAAGTAGTGATACCGTCATCGGTGACGGTAATCAACGGACTCGCATTCCATAATTGCACAAAACTCAAGGAAATTGAGATTCCGGCTTCTGTTGACTCGATTGGCAATGCAGTGTTCCAAAATGATTCGTCGCTCACAAAAGTAACCTTGCACGAAGGTCTTACCAATTTGAGTTACAGGCTTTTCAAAAGCTGCGTGAGCCTCACGGAAATCACCATTCCGTCAACCATTACCAAATTTGGCGATTATTCGCTTTCCGAGTGCGACAATCTGACAACAATCAAAGTTGACCGATATACCGAGGCACACACATATTTCTGCAAAGATTCACGTCTTGCTTTTACCGACAACCCACCGAAACAGAGCCGCGAGCAATGGCTTGCCACAGCCACACGCGACATTATCGAGGACAGCGTTCTCTACATAAAGCCAGGTACAACTGTCATTAAAGGCGACGCCTACATTTATGCCAAAGCCTTTACAAAGGTTGTCATCCCAAATACCGTTACAGAAATCGGAAAACAAGCGTTCTTTGGCACCAATGTCCGTGAAGTTACCATTCCTGGAAGTGTCCAAATCATTAAAAATTCGGCATTCTACTGCTCGCACCTCGAAAAAGCCATACTCGAAGAAGGTGTGAAAGAAATTGATTCTTACGCATTTAACACGTACCGAAAACTGTACATCTATGTTCCGAACTCGGTGGACACCTTGGCCGCCAACAATGGCGTTACAAATGGTGAGGCGGTGTGGACGGTTGTGCAGGGCAGTTATGCCGAGGAATATGTGAAAAGCCGTTGCTCGTACAACATTGATTACACACAGCCGTATTCCGCCTATTCGGGCGAAACGGCGTTGAAAGTCAGTATAAATGGCAATGTTTCTACCGATTATTTCAAGAACTGTCCGAATCTGCAGTCTGTTGACATCGGGCCTGGCGTTACGGAAATCGTTTCGGGCACATTTGCCGATAATCTGACCTTGCGTGCAAAACGCAACACCTTCGCCGACACGTGGGCAAAGGCTAACGGCTACTATCTGTGCAGTGTTCTTGCTGATTTGAACGTTTACACCAAAGACGCTTCTAAGAAGATTGAGGAAGATTTCACCCGAATTTTGTGCGACGACGATTCGTATGCCAATTGGACTTCGTATAAATATGTGATACAGCAACCGCTGAAATTGGAAGAAGTTGACAACAAACTTGTCCTTACATCGTTCATGCTCTATCCGTGTGAGAATGTTACAGTTACCGACAAAAACGGCAAAATTCTTATCAGCAACAAAACCATTCAACCGCTGACTCGTACCGTGTTGTGCGACTTTGATTTTCTTACCGATAGCGTTGAAAATTTCACGATTACCACTGACGATGCTTTTTACAAACGACTTGTTTCCATTCCGACAGAATGGTCAATATCGTATGACGGACGAATTTATCGACCAGAAAAATATAAGAACGATTTAATCAGACCGATGCGACCTGTCTTTGCGAGGGAATATATTGCAGGCATATACAACGTGGCTTATATAGCAGGAAGTCCCGAATATGCCGCACGTTGCTATCAAGCGGTAGAAGAAAAGACACTTGTGACAAACGAGGAACTCACTGAATTTCTTACGAAGGAGCAAATGGATAACCTTTTGAAAAAAGCATCGAAATGGTCAATTATGCTCGGAAGATGTGAGGGTGGATTAAGTGTGGCAGGAGGACAAGCAATATGGTTGGATAATACATGGCTTTTAGGCCTTTCTTGTGGGACAGGGAATAGTTTTTGGCATGAGCACTCGCATAATATGGGTTGGGGACACGAGGACGGAAATATGTGCAACGATGGACGCCCTGCACCATATAATTTGGATTGGCCAGGAATCGGCAACCTAGTATATAAAGAAGAATTTAAAAAGGGAACTCCACCCTATCTTGAAGGCAAGTTATTTTTCAACTCAAACATATTCTCTTACGATGAACTTTATTTGCCCGACATTCCCGATGATGTTGTTATAGACAGCATTCTCTACATTACAGAAGGAATTCCTCTTGCTGATTCACATAAGGAGCAGACTGATTTTACAAAAGTTGTAATTCCGTCGTCTGTTGAAGTAGTCACAAATTCAGCCTTTTACGGCACAAAAATTGAAAACGTGGAAATTCCTTCATCTGTTACGATAATAAAGAAACTGGCATTTCATTCATGTGAGGAGTTGAAAACAATAACCATTCCCAGCAGCGTGAAGGAAATCGGCGATGCGGCGTTCCAAAACTGCACATCGCTTACTTCGGTTGAAATCCCCAACAGCTTGCGCGAACTGAACACCAAGCTTTTCAAAAGTTCAGGACTGACCGAAATCACCATTCCTGCAAATATCAAACTGATTGGCAAAGAAGCATTTGCCGACTGCAAAGATTTGAAGACGGTGGTGATTGAGGACGGAGTGCGGAAAATCGATAATAATGCGTTTTACAACACTGGAATTGACACGATTGTGATTCCAGAAAGCGTTACAATGATTGGCAAAAACATAACATCGAAAAATGTTGTATGGGTTGTGGAAAAAGACAGTTACGCACACACATACGCAATCGAAAACAATCTAACGTTCAAAATAAAAAACAGTGAAGGAGAAGATGCGGAAACAGCTGTAACAGAACAAATTACCAACACAAACATCTACACCGTCGGAAAAAACATTGTGGTTGAAAACGCCACCGACGACATTTTTGTGTATGATGCAATGGGAAGATTGGTCGGTAGAGACGTTGCGCGCAACGTCTCTACAATAACCGTCAATGATTCAGGTGTTTATATTGTTAAAATTGGTGGATTGGCAAAGAAAATATTTGTGGAATAAAACATGAAAAAGATAATCGCTTCAATACTATCGTTTTTGTTGGCAATTGGCTCGCTTGCAGGGCAAACGATTATCGACAGCATTCTCTATATTGACGAAGGCACAACCGAAATCCCAAACTGGGCATATCGTGGACAAACTGATTTCACGAGCGTTGTATTGCCGTCGTCGTTGACACGAATCGGGCAAAATGCGTTTCGCGAAACGAATTTGAAAATTTTTATTCTCCCCGATGGTGTGAAAACGGTTGACAATCAAGCATTTTATCAATGCAAAGAGTTGGAAGAAATCACGTTCTCATCAACAGTGGAAGCCATTCCGTATGCGTGTTTCACAAGTTCCGAAAAATTAAGCAAAGTAATTATAAATGAGGGCGTTCAAGAAATTGAAGAATATGCTTTCAATAATTGCGTTTCGCTTACGGAAATGAAAATCCCTGGCAGTGTGAAGAAAATTGGCGATATGGCTTTTAGAAATTGCACTGGCATTGAAGGACTTACATTAGGTGAAGGCGTTGAGGAAATAGGTCGTGAGGCGTTTTCGTCGTGCAGTAAATTGATGGAAATTGTGATTCCCGAAAGTGTGAAAACCATTGATTATTTGGCATTTTCGAAAAATACGACACTCATTGTAACCGCAGGCTCCGAGGCTCACAAGTACGCCGTGGAAAACAATTACAAATTCGAGGCTGTGGGCGATGGCGAACTGAATCTTGAAGAATTAACCTTAACAGTTGATAAGTTGCTGGCTGATAATGAATTTATGCATTTCGCCAATGTGCATACGCCACAATCGGGAAATGCGTATGCTGTGGGCGACAACGGCCCTGGCGGTGGAAAAATCTTTTATGCTTACGAGGCTAACAGCACCTATCTCGAAGTGAAACTTTTGGATGGAACGTTCGACTGGGATGCCGCAAAAACTGCCGCTTTGAACGAAAACGGTGGAGGATTTTCCGATTGGCGGCTACCTTCGTCCGAAGAATTGACGCTGATTTACAACGAGAAAGACAATCTTGGAATTGATTTTGGCACAGCACGTTACTGGTCTTTGACTCGCGACGGGCTGAAAAACTCGCCGTACGTCTGGTTCATGGATTTTTCCGACGGGAAAACATATCATAACAGTACCGACGGACTTTCGGCGCAATATGGAGTGGCAATTGTCCGCACAGTTTCCGAAAACCTTGTTGTGGAAGCTGACGGCGACCGCTATGAATTGAGTCCGTATTTGGGCATGTGGAATCATACCGACGCTCTTGTGGTTGCCAAAGCCTACTCGCAAATAACTGGCGAGGAATGGACATTGCCGACGGTCAGTCAATTGTCGGTTTTCAAAAAAGCGGGTGTGGTTTCGGAGCCGCACAATGGTTCGTATTGGATGAACAATGGCGACAGCGAAAACTCGTCATACTTTGAATTGCCAAACGGAACATACGGCAAAAGTGCGTCGGAGAAGGTTAGGTACATTCGTTTGATAAAATCTGCAAATACTTCTGATGTAAGCGATTACGCATTTTTGAATTTAAAAACGCATTGGAATCAAAACGGCGACTACAGGCTTGCCTTTACCGATGATACATTTATGGGTTGCGGCAATCTTGCCATTGCGCAAATCCTTCTGTATCACAAACTTCTGCCGAAAAATATGACAATCGACCTCTCAAAAGTTGAGAACGAACTGACGGAGAACACGCCGCAGGAAAACAAACTTGAAACTTCGCGTTACATTTATGCCGTGTCGTCGAAAAAAGTGGTTGAAAACTTCGATGTTGAGCGCAAAGTATATGAATATCCATCGAAAATCGAGAAGGCAGAAATGGAACAACTAATTGAAAATGAGCTTTCTGAAAACCATCCAATGATGATTCATTGCTACATTGCCGACAAGAGCCACGACCACGCCATGGTGGTTGACGGAGCACGATATGCTGGCGGCAAATTTCAAGTTCATTTGCTGTTTGGTTGGAACGGCGACTACGATGGCTGGTTCTACCTTTGGGAACCGATAAACACCACGATGATGAATCTTGACAACGAGTATCGCGGAATTGAAACGTACGTGCCCAAAAATAGCACCGAAACCTCTGTAACCGAACAATTTGCCAACATAAATATTTACGTCCAAGGCCGCACCATTGTGGTTGAAAATGCCACCGACGACATTTTTGTGTATGATGCAATGGGAAGATTGGTCGGTAGAGACGTTGCGCGTAATGTCTCTACAATAACCGTCAATGATTCAGGTATTTATATTGTGAGAATTGGTGGCGTGGCGAAGAAGGTTGCGGTGTGGTAAATGATTTTCCGTTCCCGTTAAATCACAACTCCACCTCATCCGGATGCTGCCCCGACCAGCCAAAACACGGCATTTGGTCGATTGTCTGCATGTCGGCTGGCGATAGTTCGAAATCGAAAACCTCAAGGTTGTTTTTAATGCGGTCGGGCGTTACCGATTTTGGCAGCGGCACTATACCCTTCTGCAAGCACCAACGGATGCAAATCTGTGCCACGCTTTTGCCGTATTTTTGGGATATCTGAACTAGCGTATCGTTCTTAAAAACAATGCCACGCCCGAATGGACTCCACGCCTCAACGGCAATCCCATTTAGCTGACAGAAATCAACTGTCGGCTGTTGCGCGTAGCCGGGATGAATCTCAAGCTGGTCAACCATTGGTTTTATGCGACAGCTGTCTAATAACGGCTGCATGTGATGTTCCAAAAAGTTGCTCACTCCTATGGCACGCACGCGGTCGTCGGCATATAGTTTCTCCATTGCCCGCCACGTGTCGACGTTGCGCTGTTGCCAATTGGAATATTGGGGCGCAGGCCAGTGAATCAAGTACAAATCAAGATAATCAAGTCCAAGGCGGCGCATCGAGGCGTCAAAGGCACGCAAAAGGTTGTCGTAGCCGCATTCGTCAGGCCAAGCCTTGCTTGTAATCCAAAGCTGGCTGCGCTCAACCCCGCATGTGGCAATAGCTTGCCCCACGCTTGTCTCGTTCTCGTAGCGCGATGCGGTATCGATGTGCCGGAAGCCGCATTCGATAGCTGTTCGCACAGCGCCAACCGCCTCATCGGAATCGGGTATTGCCCAAGTGCCGAAACCGATGCTCGGTATTTCTGTGCCATTGTTCAGCTTGAAAGAAAGCATAAATCGTGAACGAAAAACTTAAATGCAAACACAAACTAATCGGGCTGCGTCTGCGTTATTTGTTTGTGTTATAAAAAATTATCTTCTCCGCTTAACCTTTGGCACATAGTCGCGACCCGTCAAACCGAAGTCTGTGCGGCGGTTAATCTGGTGGCAAATCTCCTTCTGTTCCTCATCGGGCAATTTGTTGATAAACTGCTCGGTAAGCACATCGCCCTCCCTCAGGAACGGATATTTGCGAGCCAGACTCTTGTCAATCTCCTTTGGCCATGTCTCGCCGTAGCCTTTCGACGTAAGTCGTTCTGCGTCAATACCGTATGTTATCAGGAAGTCGACAACCGATTGGGCGCGTTTCTTCGACAGCTCCATATTGGCGGCGTCGCTGCCGCGGAAGTCAGTATGCGAACCAATCTCGATAGTGATATTGGTGTTGTCGTTCAGAATCTCGACAAGTCCCTCAAGCGCGGCTATTGATGTCGGGCGCAAAGTCCATTTTCCAAAATCGTACTCAATGCCGTCAAGGTCCATACGCGAATCGTCTGGCACAAGGTTGATGTTGGCCTCAAGCGCTGTACTTGTTGTCAGTCCTTTAGTTGTAACCTTGTCTTTCGAGTTAAGGAAGCCGCCGCGCTTAACTACCACGCGGTAATCGGTGTTTGGCGTCAGCTTGAAGCTGTACGAGCCGTTGGTCTCGGTTTTGGCGCTGATGTTGGTACCGTCGCTACCGATAAGATTGACTTCGGCTCCGGCAATTATCGTTTCGGTCTTACTGTTGCGGACAACGCCTGTCAGCGTGAACTCGATAGGCGGAAGCGAGAACTGATAGATGTCGTCGTTGCCCTTGCCGCCTGGCCGGTTCGACGATAGATAGCCACGCTCCAAATCGGCCTCGAAGCAGATGCCGAAATCATCGGCGGGACTGTTGATTGGATATTTCATGTTCTCAACTTTCCAACCAGAAGCACCTTGCCGCGCGCTGAAAATGTCTAGACCGCCCATTCCAGGGTGGCCGTTCGACGAGAAATATAACGTTCCGTCGGGGTGTATGAAGGGAAACATCTCGTCGCCTTCGGTGTTAATCTCCGGCCCCATGTTGACGGGTGCACCCCATTCGGCTGTCTTGTTTGCGCGTGTCGATTTCCAAAGGTCCTTGCCGCCGTAACCACCTTTCATGTCGGCTACGAAAATCAATGTCAATTCATCGTCGCTGACGGCCGGATGCCCTACAGCAACACTATCGGGGGCAAGGTTCAACTCTTTAGGCTCACCCCACTCGGCATTCTCTTTTGTCGAGCAGAATATCTTGCAGACCATATTCCGGTCTTTATTCTCGCGGAAACTGGTGAAATACAGCGTATTGCACTTCTTGTTCGTGCATGGCGCGCCTTCGTCATATTCTGAATTTATAACCTCCTCAAGCGGAACCGGGTCCGACCATTTTCCCTTACGGTCGGCGCGGGTGCGGAAAAGGTCGCTGTAGTATTCACCCGTAACACCGCTGATTTTGCCGCCTGTTGCGCTCTCGCGTGCCGATGCGAATATCACCATATTGTAATCGTCTTTGGCGTATGCCGGCGCATAGTCGCTGTATTTGCTGTTGAAATAGTGCATGTTCTCAACCTTGTAGCGAGTAGGCTGCGACATCCACTCAATGGCCATGGCGCAAGACTCGACACCTGCTGGTCCGCGGTCGTCGGCGGGAGCCATTTTGCTGTAGTTCTGATATTCAGTCAGCGCCTCGTCGTAATTGCCCTGGGCACGCAGCGCATTGGCAAGATAGAGTGTCGCTAGAGGCTCGGTGTAGCCTTTCTTTATGGTTTTGCGATACCAGACCTCAGCCTGGTGGTTGTTCTGCACCATGCGGTAGCATTCGGCAACCATAAAGGTAATCTGGTTCTTACGGTCTTTGTCCTTCGCCTTGGCAAATGCGTATTTGTACTCATCAATTGCATCGAAATATTTGCCGGCCTCAAAAGCCTTATCAGCCTTGGCTGTGATATTTTTCTGCGCATACGATGCCGCTACTGACAGCATTATTACGGTTATTGCGATAATTTTTCTCATTGTACGGAATATGCGGATTTTCAATTTCTTAAAAAATTACGTGCGAAAATAACTAAAATTGTTCCAAATTGACGATAAAAGTTGAACAATGAGTCTTTGCACCTTTAATTTCTCACTTTTCAATTGCCATTCGGTTTAAAAACTTACATTTGCACCTTTAAAAAAGCAAGAATGGCAAAAAGCAAACACAATCTCGGCTTGAAGGAGGCTATAATTGAGGCTATCAAGCAGAAAAAAGGTCACGACATTGTGGCTATCGATTTGACAGACAATCATCAGGCTGTTGCCGATTACTACATTATATGCCACGGAAACTCAAGTTCGCAGGTTGAAGCCATTACCGACAACATCGAGCGCTTTGCCCGCACTGAGACAAGCGAGCATCCGTCGCACATTGAGGGGCAGCAGAACGCGCTTTGGGTGCTAATGGACTATGGCAACATCATCGTCCATATTTTTCAGGAGGAAATCCGCAGTTTCTACAACATCGAAGACCTTTGGGCCGACGCCAAAAAGGAAATCATTGAAACAGAAGAATAAACATTATGGATAACGAGAACAGCAAAGAAAAAACTAATGACAACGCCGGCAAAAAGCCGGACAACAGCGCAAATACGCCCAAAACACCGGGCAACCGCCCAAAATTCAACACCAACTGGATTTACGGCATCATAGCCATTGCGCTTTTCGGGCTTATGTTTCTGTCCTCAGGCGACAGCGAACCGAACGAAGTTAGTTGGAAAACCTTTGAACAGGTGATGCTCAAAAACCACGATGTCAGCAAGATAGTGGTTGTCAACAAAGAGAAGGCGATGATTTACATCAAACCCGAAAAAATAAAAGAGGAACGCTATGCTGACATTAAGACAAAGTCCAACACGTATTTTTCTTCAAACACTCCTCAGTATTATTTTACAATAGGCACAGTTGATTCGTTTGAGAAAAATTTGGGAGATGCTTATGATAAATACTCGTACGATGAGCCAATTGACTTAAAGTACGAAACTCGCCAAGACCGCCTCGTGCCTATCCTCAACTGGATAGTTTTCCCGTTGTTGCTGATAGGCGTTTGGTTATTCATATTCCGCCGGATGTCGGGCGGAGCCGGCGGCAACCAAATTTTCAACATCGGCAAGTCTCGCGCAAAAATGTTCGACAAAGACGCTTCTGAAATAAAAATCGACTTCAAAGACGTAGCCGGACTTGAGGAGGCTAAAATTGAAATAAAGGAAATTGTCGATTTTCTGAAAAATCCGCAGAAATACACGCAGTTAGGCGGCAAAATTCCAAAAGGCGCACTGCTTGTAGGCCCTCCGGGAACAGGCAAGACACTGCTAGCCAAAGCCGTTGCAGGCGAGGCACACGTGCCGTTCTTCTCTCTGTCGGGCTCCGATTTTGTTGAGATGTTTGTAGGTGTAGGCGCATCACGTGTACGCGACTTGTTCAAACAGGCAAAAGAGAAAGCTCCGTGCATCATCTTCATCGACGAGATTGATGCCATTGGCCGCGCCCGCGGACGCAACAACAGCTGGAACTCGAACGACGAGCGCGAAAACACTCTGAACCAGCTGCTTACCGAAATGGACGGCTTCGGCACCAACAGCGGCGTCATCATTCTGGCCGCCACCAACCGCGCCGACATTCTGGACCGTGCCCTGATGCGCGCCGGCCGCTTCGACCGCCAGATTCAAGTTGAGCTACCCGACCTTAACGAGCGAATAGAGATTTTCAAAGTGCATCTGCGTCCGCTCACCAAACTGGCGCAAGATGTGTCGGTGGAATCACTGGCCAAGCAGACACCGGGTTACTCTGGCGCCGACATCGCCAATGTCTGCAACGAGGCTGCTCTTATTGCCGCCCGCCACGACAAGGCACAAGTTGAAAAACAAGATTTTCTCGACGCCATTGACCGCATCATTGGCGGACTTGAGAAGAAAAACAAAATAATATCGCCTGAGGAGAAAAAATCGATAGCCTATCACGAGGCCGGACACGCCACCGTAAGCTGGATGTTGGAAAACGCCAACCCGCTTATCAAAGTTACGATTGTTCCGCGCGGACAAGCATTGGGCGCCGCATGGTATCTGCCCGAGGAGCGACAACTAACCACCACCGAGCAACTTATGGAGGAAATGGCCGCATTGCTTGGCGGGCGCGCCGCCGAAGAACTCTTCTTCGGAAGAGTATCGACAGGAGCTCTCAACGACCTTGAACGCACTACCAAACACGCCTACGCCATGGTTTGCTACTACGGCATGAGCCCGCGATTGGCCAACATAAGCTATTACGATTCGTCGGGCCAGAGTGAATACGCCTTCTCGAAGCCGTACAGTGAAGAGACGGCACGCGCCATTGACGAGGAGACGCAGCGGCTCATCAGTGAGGCCTACGCCAAAGCGAAAGAGATACTGACAAAATATCAGGAACAGCATCACCAATTGGCCAACCTTCTACTTGAACGCGAAGTTCTTTTTGCTGAAGACCTTGAGCGTATCTTAGGTCCTCGCCCTGGCGGCAAGACTCCTTACTACGAGCATCAGACAACGAATGCCGAACCGACAGCCGACAACAGCGAGGTTAAAAATGAAGCTGAATCGGAAACCGAAACGACGAAATAATGGAAGACTGGATTTCAATTTATAGCACCAACAGTACGTTCGAAGCCGAGCTTATGCGCGGCAAACTTGAGAATGCCGGAGTTGAAGCGGTTCTGATGAACAAGCAAGACTCATCGTATTTGTTTGGTGAAATTGAAGTTTATGTGCATCAGTACCAATCGCAACAGGCTTTAAACATTATAAACAGCCATGAAGATGAATAATTTTTGGCAACGGCTTACAACTGGCATCGTCTTTTTGGCGGTGCTCATCTCATGCATCCTGATAAACCAATGGACATTTGCACTGCTGTTCGCCATTATCGACGCATTAGCGTTGGGAGAGTTCTATCACATTGCAAAACAGAAAGATTATCAACCGGTTGGTGTTTATGCCATAATAATCGGCGTGGCGGCATACGCTTTGTCATTTCTGTCGACAGCCGGCATCATTGGCTGGCAATACCTTTTGCTGCTGGTGCCGCTTACCGCTTTGATTTTTGTGATTGTGCTGTTCGGCAAAGACTATAAGAATCCGATAAACAGCATTTCCACAACCATTTATGGGCTTGTTTACATTGCCGTTCCATTTGCGCTGATAACCCCACTGGCTTTCTACGGCGGCAGCTATCAGAGCATAATAATATTGGGAATGTTCATAATCATCTGGACAAATGACACCGGCGCCTATTGTTTTGGAATGCTGCTAGGCAAGCATAAGATGTTTGTCCGCATATCGCCCAAAAAGTCATGGGAAGGCTTTTTCGGAGGCGCTTTGGCCGCCGTTGGCGCCGCTTTGCTGCTGTCGCACTTCTACCCCATTCTTTCACCGGTGCAATGGGGTGTAATGGCATTGCTCACTATCTGCTTTGGCACTTTGGGCGACCTTGTCGAGTCGCAGTTCAAGCGTACTGTCGGCATTAAGGATTCAAGCAACCTTCTGCCGGGCCATGGTGGCATTCTCGACAGATTTGACAGTATTATATTGGTCATTCCCGTTATTTTGGCATATTTGCAGTTCGTTTCATAACTAAAAAATCAGACTATGCGCATTCATCATGCAGGCTACATTGTGATATTGAAAGCACTTATTATATTATTGATAATCAATTTTATAATATATTTTACGCTTGGATTCGGCCTTGCATTATACATCAGCATAACGGCATCATGCCTTCTAATGCTTTTCGTACTACGTTTCTTCCGTTACCCACGACGCGCCGTTCCGGCACTTTCGGGCAACGAGGTGCTCTGCCCTGCCGACGGAACAATTGTTGCTATTGAGGAAGTGGAGCCTTCGAGTTTTGTGAACGAAAAGCAAATCCAAGTTTCCATTTTCATGTCGTGCTGGAATGTGCATATCAACTGGGTTCCGGTGACAGGCAAGATTAAACAGGTGCTCCATTTCGATGGCGAATTCACTCGCGCCATTACGCCGAAATCGTCTGACCTGAACGAACATACAGCCGTTGCCATTACTCAGGCCGACGGCAGCATTGTGCTTGTGAAACAAGTTGCCGGTGCCGTTGCACGCCGCATACTTACATTTGTAAAACAAGACGAAGACCGCAGCGCAGGCGAAGAGCTAGGGTTCATTCGCTTCGGCTCGCGTGTCGATTTATTTATACCGACAAATTACAACGTGAATGTGAAAATTGGCGATAAAGTAACTGGCCGTCAGACTATTATTGCCCGCCGCGGATAATAACGGCATCGTCTACCAGCTTGTATGCTGAAAAATCTGTTGTTGCTACTATTGCTAAATAATTTATCTTTGACCGACTTTTAAAAACAATAATTATGGCTTACAAAATTTCAGAAGACTGCTTGGCATGTGGAACATGCATGAGCGAATGCCCGGTTGAGGCAATCTCAGAAGGCGATATCTATGTTATCGACCCTGACAAATGCACTGAGTGTGGAACATGCGCAAGCGTATGCCCAGTTGAAGCTCCGAAACTTGCATAAGAAACTTCACAACAATTAAAAAGGCGACCCGAAAGGCCGCCTTTATTGTTTTGTATCGGTTAAAAATCTACCCAATATACACTTCCAGAAGTTTTGCCTCGCCACCAACCGGCTTAAGCTCTATCTCCTTCATCTCCGCCGGAATCAAAACTGTTTCGCCCTTGGCAATGCTTACGGGCTCGTCAAGTCCTGGTGCGTGAATCTCCGCCTTTCCGCCAACCGCCATATAAACCACAAACGAATCGATGCGGCCATAGTCGATTTCGATATCCTTGTCGAAATTTAGCAAATTGACCGTGAAAAACGGACAGCTGACAACCGATGTGCTTCGGTTCATCTTTATTTCGTAGTCGGTTTTATACGACGGATGAAGCGTGTAATCAATAGCATCGACAGCCAAATCGGTGTGCAACTCACGCGGCTTGCCATTAGTATCAAAGCGGTCCCAATCGTAGATGCGATATGTAATGTCAGATGTCTCCTGAATCTCGGCAAGCAATATACCGGGACCTATTGAGTGTATCCTTCCCGACGGTATAAAGAATGTGTCGCCATGTTTCACAGGCACCCAGTTGAGGATGTCGCGCAACTTGCCACTGTTCAAATTCTCCAGATATTTCTGCTTGTCCATCTCGCAGTTGAATCCCGAAATCAGCTTGGCATTCTCTTCGGCCTCAATCACATACCACATTTCGGTCTTTCCGTGCAATTTGTGGCGCTGCATAGCAAGCTCGTCGCCTGGATGCACTTGAATAGACAGATACTCGTCAGCATCGATGAATTTGAAAAGCAACGGGAACTCTGTGCCGAATTTTGAGAACACCTTGTCTCCGACAAGGTCGCCCATATAAACTTCAATCAGCTCCTCAATAGTGTTTCCCTGCAGATATCCGTTGCTCACAACTGACACATTATTCGCCACACCCGACAACTCCCAGCTCTCGCCTATATTCGGCAGCGCGCCCTGCTTCTTGTTCAGTTCCTTCGCTATTCTGCTTCCTCCCCAGATTTTCTCCTTCAGAATAGGTTCGAATTTCAACGGATATAGTGTGTTCATTACTTGCGATTTTTCACGGACCAAAATTATCAAAAATTCATTTGATTGTCTGCGATGTTTGATGTACTAAGCCGCTTTTGTGTCCTAATGCAAAAAAGGAGCGCCCCTTGCGAAGCGCTCCTCCCCTTTTCATTATGAAAAAAATTAGACAATCCTGTTTTACATCATTCCGCCCATACCGCCGCCGGCCATTGGGTTGGCTGCAGGGGTCTCGGTTTTCTCTTCAACAAGAACACACTCGGTTGTCAGGAACATTCCGGCAATCGATGCGGCGTTCTCCAGAGCCACACGGGCAACCTTGGTCGGGTCGATAACGCCGCCGGCAACCATCTTCTCGTACTTGTCGGTGCGAGCGTTGTAACCGAAATCGGCTTTGCCTTCCTTAACCTTGTTCACAACCACTGAGCCTTCGCCGCCTGCGTTCTTCACAATCTGACGCAACGGCTCCTCGATGGCGCGTTTGATAATATTGATACCCAGAGTCTGGTCCTCGTTCTCGCCTTTCAGCTTGTCGAGAGCGGCAATGCTACGGATGTAAGCCACACCGCCACCAGGAACGATACCTTCCTCAACAGCTGCGCGGGTTGCGCTCAATGCGTCATCAACGCGGTCTTTCTTCTCCTTCATCTCAACTTCAGAAGCGGCACCAACGTAGAGAACAGCCACACCGCCTGCCAGTTTGGCAAGACGCTCGTGCAGTTTCTCGCGGTCGTAGTCAGAAGTTGTCTTCTCGATTTGTGCGCGAATCTGGTCAACGCGGGCGGCAATCAGGTCTTTCGAACCCAAGCCGTTCACAATTGTTGTATTCTCTTTGTTGATGGTAATCTTGTCGCAGCGGCCCAGCATATCCATTGTGGCGTCCTCGAGCTTCATACCCTTCTCTTCCGAGATAACAATACCGCCAGTCAAAGTGGCGATGTCCTCGAGCATCTCCTTGCGGCGGTCGCCGAAGCCCGGAGCTTTTACGGCTGCAATCTTGAGCGATGCACGCAGGCGGTTCACAATCAACGTTGCCAAAGCCTCGCCGTCAACGTCTTCCGCAATAATCAGAAGCGGGCGACCGCTCTGTGCTGCAGGTTCAAGAATTGGAAGCAGTTCCTTCATCGAAGAAATCTTCTTGTCGTAAATCAAGATGAACGGGCTCTCGAATTCGGCCTCCATCTTGTCGGTATTGGTCACAAAGTACGGTGAGATATAGCCGCGGTCGAACTGCATACCCTCAACCACATCAACGTGAGTTTCAGCGGTTTTCGACTCCTCGACGGTGATAACACCCTCTTTGCCGACTTTCTTCATTGCATCGGCAATCAGCTCACCGATTTCCGTATCGTTGTTGGCCGAAATGGTTGCCACCTGCTCCAGTTTCTCCGACTTAACGTCGATGTCCTGCGACATCTTCTTCAGGTTGTCGACAACAACTGTAACGGCCTTGTCGATACCACGTTTCAAATCCATCGGGTTGGCGCCAGCTGTTACGTTCTTCAGACCGACA